>REEF01001017.1 GCA_007695205.1 Planctomycetaceae bacterium | reverse complement strand
ATCATGAGATCAGAAACAGAGCGTATCAACTTACGAGAAACCCACGCCTGGCGCATGTGGACAGCGCCAGTGATTATGTGGAGCCTGGTATTCGCCCTGGGGCTCGCCTTTGCGCCGCATTCCGGTGCTCAGGAGAAGCCCAACCTTATCATCCAGACCGACATCGGCAGATTCACGAATGATGACCGATTGATCCCCTGGATTGCAGATCCTGATGACGGACAATGCATGATCCGGTTGCTGCTTGAATCGAACGAATTCAATGTGCTTGGCCTGATCGCGACCACCAAAAATCCAGCAAACCCACAAACGATTCACACCATTATCGATGCCTACGAACAGGCCCACCCGAACCTCATCAAACACGCCGACGGTTACCCGACCCCCGACTACCTGCGAAGCGTGACCGTGGCCGGCAGGGGTAGCGGCCAGGGGCCCAGCAACCCCTCCGGCCTCACGGACGGGGAGAAACTGATCATCCGTCAGGTGGACAAGGCCCAGGGACCCGTATGGATCGCCGCTTGGGGATGTACGCGAACCCTGGCAAGGGCGATTGAAGAGGTGCAAGCGACGCGGACCACCGCCCAGCTCAACGCCTTCCTATCTAAAATCCGCTTCTTGGATTCCTATGGTCAGGGTGGCGGGGAAAAGCTCGCGTATGATTTCCCGAACATGTTTTATCTGCGCGACTTTAGTAACTTTGCGGTCACCACAGGATTCAACACGTACGGAGAAGACGAATACGATTGGCAGTACGTGGACGACGGGTGGTTCATAGATAATATCGAGGGCAAAGGCCCGTTAGGAAAAAGTTTTATAAAAAGGAGAAGTGGTCATCTAACGGATCATCTTGCGCCCCTGTACCTCCTGTCTGGCAGGTACGGACTCAGCGATCCAATGCAGCCGACCTGGGGTGGCTGGGGCGGACGCTTCAATTCCAGGAAAACCAAGAATCCGGCTAATCTAGGTAACCAAGGCTACGGCCGGGATTACTTCATCTACACCAAAGCACACGATACGTACGCGGGATATAACAATATGTACATTACCACTGCGCGCTGGCGCCAGGCTGTTCAGAACGACTTCCTGGCACGCCTGAATTGGTCCGTCGCCTCCACGTACGACGAAGCGAATCACCCGCCGGTCGCGAAGGTGGATGGCAGCCTGAGGCGCACCGTCACCTCAGGCGCGGTCGTACAACTCAGCGCCGCAGACTCGACCGACCCCGACGGCGACCCGCTGATGTACCGGTGGTGGCACTACCCCGAGCCCAGCACCTACAAGAAACCGCTGGCGATCAGTGGCGCCGGTTCGCGGGACGCCAGCTTCGTCGCTCCGGACGTCGCCTCGACGCAGACGACTCACATCATCCTGGAGGTCACGGATACGGGCACACCTCCGCTGACCCGCTATCAACGGATGATCGTGACCGTCAACCCCGGACCGAACCCGCCGGCCAGGAACCCGGACCCGGTTATCTATGACGCGCCGTGGGCATGGTATTGGCATCCCCAACCCACAGGATCGACATTGAAGGTTATGTCACTGAATGTTGTGGCCGGATACGAAGACCGACCGGCCAATCCGGGCGAATTCACCTACACCTGGAAACAGGTTAGCGGTCCGTCAACCGTAACGTTTTGCGATAGGAATGGTACCTCGAACGGAGATATCGTTGTTGCCAATCCAGGGAATACGGATGGAAAGTACACATTCAGCGTGACCATTTCCGACGGGACGCGCAGTGTGAGCGCCCCGCTGACTTGGGTTCCGTGGAGTTCTTCAGGGAAACCTCGTATCCGCCATGGTGGCCTAAGTCTGAACGCGACGGCGGCAAGCTCGTCCCGGATTAATCTGGCATGGACATATGAAAATGAAACGGACCATGTCGGTTTCAGGATCACACGCAGGATCGGCCCGGTCGGAGAGTGGACTCTTGTCGCTACGGTCGGCAAAAACGTGACGAGCTATGCCGACAATGGACTCTCCGCGGGCACGACCTACTACTACCGCGTGCAGGCAATCGGACCACGGCATCCCTCACACCCCTCCAATTTGGCGAGCGCCACAACGCAGGGTTCACCGGAGCGAAGCGAAGAACAACCAATACGCGGTCAAGGACATCGTCCAAGCCGTGCCACTATCCAATTCTCGTGTGCAAACGAAAACAAGGAGAACCCTTCCTGATGAGTAGCGAGCTATCACAATCCTTGTTGATCGACCGCCGTCATGCCCTCCGTGCGTTGGGCTGTGGCATCTCCCTTCCCATGCTTCAATGTATGAGTCCGCGCCGGGCGGCGGGTTCGGCGACTGGGTTGGGGTCCGGCAAGGCGCCGCTGAAGTTGTTGTTTGATACCGATATCGGCGCGGGCACGGACATTGACGACGCGCTGACGCTGATCATCCTACTGAATTCACCGGAGATCGACTTGCAAGGCGTCACGACGGTGCAGAGGGACCCGTCCCGCAGGGCGGAGTTCGCACGCGGGCTGATCGCCTCAATGGGGCGCGGCGGGGAGATCCCCGTTTACGCGGGCGCGGGGGTGCCGATTCGCGAGGCGCCGGACCGACGGGCGGACGCGGTGAAATTCATTGTGCGGTCGATTCGCGAGGCCGACGGGCCGCGGCACATGCTAGTAGTGGGCGCGCAGACCAACGTCGCGCTTGCGCTGCGCGAAGAGCCCGCCCTGGCCGAGAGGCTGGAGGGCATCACCCTGATGGGCTACAAATTCGATACACTCACCGCACCGTTCAACGTGAACAACGATCTCGACGCCGCGCAAGTTCTGCTCACATCCGGGATCCCGCTTCGCGTGTTGCCCGTCGAAATCGGCGTCGCCTGTCAGATGCAGGAGGGAGAGTACAACCGCCTCCTGGCAAGCGAATGCCCTCAGATGAAGTACATTCGCGAACCGATGCAACGGTGGGTGCAGCACGTCCGACAACGTCCGGGCAACCCGATCCCCGACTACCTGCCGCGGCCCTACGATTCCCTGTCGGCGATAACGCTGACGCACCCGGAGTTGTTCCAGTGGAAGCGTGGCACGATCGGGATGATCGATCTGACACCGGGCGCGGGCCGGCGGGAAGGAAACACGCAGTTCCGCGAAAGCGCCGATGGACTCCACGAGATCGTCGTTGGCGTAGATCGCGAGCAGGCGATGGCGCTGCACGAAGAGCGGTTGCTCACCTGCCCTCCTTAGCAATGGGCACCTCCGGAAACTCGGTGGATAAAAGGTGACACCCTGGTCGCGCTGGCTGGCAACTACCTGCGCAACACGACGAGTTCTCGGATGAGATCGACATCTTCAGGATGGAGCCGCGCAATGATCTGCTGTCCGATCGTGAGGAAGACGAAGCCTACCTTCTCGCGGAGGTTCGGAACGAAAACAAGGAGCAAGAGGAATGAAGAAGTCACATGAAGTAAGTCGCCCCGACACCCCAACGAAACACCCCAAGGAAGGGGAACCAATCATGAGATCAGCAGCAGATCGTATCAACCCGTGGCAAACCCATGCATGGCCCGCGCGGACAGCGCCAGTGATGATGGGTATTCTGCTATTCGCCCTGGGCTTTGTCCTTGCGCCGACTGCCGATGCTCAGGATAAGCCCAACGTGATCATCCAGACCGACATTCACCCCGCGGACGGGGAGCCCGATGACAAGCAGTCCCTGATCCGGTTCTTGCTGGAAGCCAATGAATTCAATATCCTGGGTCTGATCGCGACCGATCGCAGCCCCGAACTGAATGCACAATCGTTGGACAGAATTCATGAAGTGATTGATGCCTACAAAGAGGCGTACCCGAACCTCGTCAAACACGCCAGCGGTTACCCGAGCGCCGATTACCTGCGAAGCGTGGCCACTGTTGGCAATAACAGCAACATCGAAGCTCACCCCGACAATTCTAATAGCTACCACCACAGGACGAAGATCATGAAACACCCGTCACATTCCGCATCCGTCAAATCCCCTGTCAATCAGTCAGGCAATCGCATGAGACGCGTGGAATCCACTTGTGGCAAAAACCTTTCGCGCGTTTGTGTTGCCGGCGTCATGGTTGCGACGGTGCTGGCTTTGCTGGTCGCCGGCCCTGTCTCCGCGGCCGAGGTGGTGATCCATGTCGCCCCCACGGGCGATGATGCCGGCGACGGCAGCCGGGCGAAACCGGTGGCCAGCCTGATCGGCGCCCGCGATGTGGTGCGCCGCTTTCGCGCCGCCGGCAAGGCGGGCCCGGTGCGGGTGGTGGTGGCGGACGGCACTTACCACGTTGCCGAACCGCTGGTGCTGAGGCCCGAGGACGGCGGCAGCGCCGAGGCGCCGGTCCGCTACGAGGCCGCGCCGGGGGCAAAGCCCGTCTTCAGCGGCGGGCGGAAGATAACCGGCTTCCGGCCAGGGGAAAACGGCCTGTGGGTGGCCGACGTGCCGGGCGTGGCTGCGGGCCAGTGGTATTTCGAGCAGTTGTGGGCCGGCGGCC
>REEF01000384.1 GCA_007695205.1 Planctomycetaceae bacterium | reverse complement strand
AACTGCGTCGCGCGTTATACTACTTGATGAGCGTGACGGACAAGGACCAGGAGGCGGACGTGCGTCAGGCGTTGCAGTCGATTCAGGGCGAATTCCTGCCAGTCAAGGAGCACATCATGACATTACTTGAACACTTGGAGAAACGCGGCGAGAAACGCGGCGAGAAACGCGGCGAGAAACGCGGCGAGAAACGCGGCGAGGAACGCGGCAGAATCAGCACGTTAGTTCGGCTGTTGTCGGCTGGTTTTGCAGAGTTCTCGGCAGCCGATGCGGATCGTGTCCGCGATCTGCCAGCCGACAGGTTGGACGAACTGACCGACGCGATCGCCATGCGCCGTACCTGGGCGGAGATCGAGCCGATTTTGCGGCAGCGTGGTTGACACGTCATCACGGAGCATCGAGTCGCGGCCGGTCTGGAGGCCACCCCGACCGTATCAGGCCGCGACCGTACTGCCGATCGATCAGAACCACGCGGCGGTAAAGCCGCCATCGACGTTGATGTGGGTTCCCGTGATGAACTGGCCACCGACGGGCGATACCAGCAGCAACAGGGCACCGATCAACTCTTCGGGGTCCCCGAATCGTTTCATCGGTGTGCCGTGCATGATGTTGTCGATCCGCTCTTGCGTCAGCACTTTGCGATTCTGTTCGGCGGGAAAGAACCCCGGGCAGATCGCGTTGACTCGGATACCCTTCTCGGCGAATTCCTGAGCCACGTTGCGAGTCAGGTTCAACACGGCCGCTTTGGATGCTGAGTAGGCCCAGACACGGGAAAGGGGCAGGTGCGAGGTGACGCTGCCGATATTGACGATCTTTCCACCGCCGGCTTCGATCATGTGTCGTCCGAAAACTTGGCAAGCCTGAAACACGGCACGCAGATTGATGGCCATGATGCGATCCCAGTCCTGGTCGGTCGCATCCAGGAAATCGTTGCCTGCGTTGACCCCCGCACAGTTGACCAGGATCTCGATCCGCTCGCTCTGCTTTCGGGAATCGGCCAGCAGCGATTCGATCGAGTCGCGTGAGGTGACATCGACGACCACATAGCCCGCTTGGCCACCCAGTTGTTCGAGTTCATCGACTCGCTTTTGACAAGCCTCTTCGATCAGGTCTGCCACGATCACCTTGGCTCCGGCTTGAACCAAGCCGCGACACAATGCGCCGCCCAACACGCCTGCGCCGCCGATGACAACGGCCGTTTGGCCTTCGAGTCCGAACAATTCCGTCAAGTAACCAGCACCCATCGCACGTCTCCTTCGTTAGCATGAAACAATCCGGGAGTATAACGGATGCCTTGCATTCGGAAAACGGGGAGGCTTGGCCAAAAACGACTCCCGAACCCCTGACTGTCGCCGATTCTCATTCACCTGGCTCCAAACCGGGGATCAGATGCAGCGTGCCGTCACTGCCACCCAACAGCAGCAGGCTCTGCGCCCCAAAGATTTGCGGACCGGCACTCAACGGCTCGCCGATGTCGGCTCGAGACACCTCGCTGCCGTCGGCACCGGAGACCCTCCACACGGTCCCGGACGTGGAGGCCAGCACCAGGTCGTCCTCATGGACCAATGGCCATCCGGTCAGCGGCCCATACTCCAGATCCGCCGTCCACAGTTGCTGACCATCGTTGCCGAAACACAGCAGTTGGTCGCGATCCGTGGCGAGTAAGACCCACGGGCCGATCGACTCGGGCCCCCATGTGACGCGGCCTTCCAGCGGCCAATTGCTGCCGGCAGCCAGATCGGTCGCCGCCATCGAGATCACTGTGTCGCTGGTCGATTCGCGGGCCACGGCGTACACCGTGTCGCCCGCAATCGCCAGGCCGGAATCGATCGAACTGCCAAGATCCGCCTGGACGATGGATTCCAGATGCGGTTGCGGGTCATTTTGGATGCCAACTCGATAGCATCTACCATCGCTGTCGGCCAGTACCACGTGGCCATCGCCTGTGGCAGCAGGTCGCCGCCAGCGTATTTTCGAGCCGCCGGCGACCGGAGCCTGGAAGGGCAACATCTTGGGGCCGCCGTTGTGCGGATCGATCAGGAATACCTGGCCGTTGTCCAACGGCACCAACAACCCACCGTCGAACAGGATCGGCGTGGCTGACACATCCGCCTCGGAAGCGGGCCGGATCGGATGCATCTCCAGTCGGCCGGTCGATGATGTCGCCCCCGGATTGTAAAGCACCAGACGGTTAAGCTGCTGGCTGCTGACCAACGCCCAGCGATCGTCGTCCAAGCGAATCGCGGCATCGAAAGCGACGGTCCGAGCCGCGCCCAAAGCTGCGGTGGCGATCTGGTCCAGCTTGCCCTGTTTCATGACGTCCATCGTGACCTGAAACAACTCCGCTTGCATCGATACCGAATCGATCTGACGCTTCTCCAGGTCCACATTCAACAGAGCCGCAGGTGCGGCCACGTCGGTTTCCCAGTACAACTTGCCACTGTTCGCCTCGCTGGCCGCGACGGTGAACGCCGGGGAACCTCGCCGCCGACGAATATGGTAAACCGCATCGCCCAGAATCTGGGGTGCGGCGAGAAAAGTGTCGCGTTGAAAATGGATGCCCTGCGATGTCAACTGGTTACGCGACGTCTGGATCTCGTAACGGTTCAACCGGTCGCTTCCTACCCACATCCGCCCACCATCCAAAACGGGAAAACTGTCCAGCGGCGTCTTGAACGTTTGCCCGACCGGGTTCACTACATTGATCACCGGTTCCTTGACGTTTGCGGGGTTCACCTCCAACATTCGCAACGCACCCAGATCGGTCATGGCTAAAACCCGAGCCCCCGCCTGCAGCAGCGGCGTGGTGACTCGACCTGCCAGACGGATCGGATCGCGAGCCGGCACAAGCGACTGACCGTTCTCGTCGGTCCGCAACACGTGCAGATGGCTAAAATCGCGTCCAGTGTTGACGGCCACAAATAGATGGCCCAACGCCATGACCGGCGGAACCAACACCGTCCCCGGACGATGCTCCAGGTAATACACCTCGCGACACTCGAACCGCTGGTCGTCCAGGACGTACAGATTCGAATGATCCCCGACCTGATAGAGGGTCCGCACCTGGCTGGTTCCCGGCGGCGAACTCAAACGCATCGGCAAAGTGACCTGACGTTCCGAGCGTCCGGTCTCCAAATCGACATCCCACAGACGACCCGACTGAGTCGATACCAGGACGCGACGCCCGCTGATCACCGGGGCAAAACAGGGCTCTCCCAGCGGCAATCGCCATTGCAACCGGCCCGTGTCGCCGTGCAGTCTGAGCAGTTCGTGATGGCGGCTGTCCACCGCGATGATGTCAGACCCCGCTTGACGTGAAATCGGCTGCGGCCAGATCAACGTTTCGTGCCCCACGAAACGCCGCCACAACAGTCGCCCATCCGACGCGCCTAGCCCATAGACCGCGCCGCGAGCCAAGACGCTGATCACATGGTTTTCGTTGCCCGCACCACCGCCACCATGACGGCTGGCCAACGCCACCGGATACAACGACGGTTGCGGATGATCCTGTTCCAACGCGTCGATCCCTTGGTCGCTGATCTTGACCAACTCGCGTTCCCGAGCCGTGATGAACCGAGTTGCCTCGACCAGTTCCTCGTTGGAAGTCAACTCGGGATAACCCGCGATCTCGACCTTGCCGTCCTCGTCGCGGCGGCCGTTCAACAATTCGTGCCGGATCCGAAACGCCTCGATCGTATTGCCCGCCTCGGCCTGCTCGCGCATCGTGACCACCGCTTCGCCCAGCCGCTGACTCATGTTGATGTTGCGATTGGCCAACTCGATATTCTCGTTGATCCGGCTCAAGCGAGTCTCGATGGTCTTGCGTTGCGAGGTCGGTACGTAGGTCGGATTGTCGATCAATTCCATCGCCTCTTCCGCCAGATCTACCAACTGCTGAGCCCGCTGCATGTCGGTTTGGCTGCGCGCTTGCGAGGCGAATCCGTCAGCGATGTCCGGTAGGATCGAGGCCAGTTCGGGACGGATCTGCGCAAACGCCTCCTCGTCGACGATCAAGGGCAGTTCCTGCTTCGCTGTCTCCAACGCGTGCGTCTTGTCTCGCGAACCTTCCACCGTCTGCCACATCCGCGCCGTGCTGATCTTGACTCGAGCCAGACTAACGTTCGGGTCGGTGGGAAAACGCTGCAGAAACCGCTCGTACTTGGCGATCGCTTGCGCATAGGCGGCCGAGCGATAGTCTTCATCGGCCGCTTGAAGCAGTTCTGCCGCAGTGCCTCGACTCAACGAAAAATGCAGCGTGATCCCCAGCAAGACGAGCAACACCAGCGCACTGCCACCCACATACAGCAGTTTCGAATCCCAGACGTTCTGACGCAACCTCGGTTTCTTGGCTCGCAATGAAGCCTTTGGGGACGTTCCCCCACCCGGGACCGATTCGCCATGGGGCATCTCGTCCAGATCCGAGTCCGGCAGCGATTCCAGCCCATCCACCGGTTCCAGCCCATCCACCGGTTCCAGCCCATCCACCGGT
>REEF01000912.1 GCA_007695205.1 Planctomycetaceae bacterium | reverse complement strand
CAGCACGGCAGGCATCTCCAACGGATTCAAGTTCGCAAACCGTTCGACGATCACGCGGCCCGTGTTCCCCTCGTAATCGGCCGCCACCTCTTCCGCGTTCAGCGGGCGCGTGACCGGAACGGGACCGAAGAAATGGTCGGCATGCGTCGTCCCCAAACAGGGGATCTCGCGGCGAGCCTGAGCGTACATGGTAGCGTAACGGCTGTGCGTATGCGTGACCCCGCCGATCGCGGTGAAATGACGGTACAACAACACGTGCGTCGCCGTATCGCTGGATGGATTCAGATCCCCCTCGACCCGCTTTCCCTCCAGATCGACAACCACCATCTGGTCCGGTTGCAAATCCTCGTAGGGCACACCACTGGGTTTGATGACCACCAGTCCCTGCGCGCGATCGATGCCGCTGACGTTACCCCACGTCAGCGTCACAAGCCCATGCACCACCAAATCGCGGTTGGCCTGGCAGACTTGACCACGCAGATCGTCCAACATCATTCGACTCCCTGACGGACCCGATTGCGGATGGCGATCAGATCCTTCATGACGTTGTGCAATGGGCCCTTGGATCCGGTCGTGCCGAACGCGTCGTGCAATTGCCGGTACAGCCCGTACAGCTCGGCGTACGTTGCCGCAGCGGCCTTACGCGGCCGGAAGACGGTGGTTTTGGTGCCCGTCATCTTGCGTTGTGCGGCGGGCACGGTGCGATAAGCGCCCCCTGCCACCGCCCCGAAGATCGCAGCTCCCAAGGCACAGGTCTGAGCGGATCGGCTGACCTTCATCGGCCGGTTACAGACATCCGCGTAGATCTGCATCACCAGCGGATTCTTCTCGGCGATGCCGCCGCAATTGACGACTTCCTTGATGTGGACGCCGTATTCCTCAAAGCGTTTGATAATTGTCAGTGCCCCGAAGGCCGTGGCTTCGATCAACGCGCGATACATTTCCGCGGCCGTTGTATGCAGGGTTTGTCCCAGCACCAGTCCCGTCAGCAGCGGGTCGACCAGGATCGTCCGGTTGCCGTTGTTCCAGTCCAACGCCATCAGTCCGCTGGCGCCCGGCAGGAGCTGTTCTGCCTGCTGAGTCAGGCGGGCATGCGGATCCTGGCCATCGGCCGAGTTGGATGACGCAAGATGCTTGACGAACCAGTGGAAGATATCGCCCACGGCGGACTGACCGGCTTCCAAACCGTACATACCGGGCAGCACGGACCCGGGCACGATCCCGCACAGACCGGGGATATCCTCCAGCGGCTGGTCCGCCGGCCAGACCGTGATGTCGCAGGTGCTGGTTCCGATGATCTTGACCAGCGTCCCCGGCTTGACCCCCGCGCCGACGGCGCCCATGTGGGCGTCGAAAGCACCCACCGCCACCGGCAGCCCTGCGGGCAGCCCAACCTTCCGAGCCATCTCGGCGGTCAATTCACCGGCCTTCTGGTCAGAGGAGACCGCTCGGTCCGCGTACTGCTGGGAAACCCGGACCAGTTCCGGGTCCAACCGGCGCAGGAAATCTTTGCGTGGCAGACCGCCCCACGCTTCATGGTACATCGCTTTGTGACCGGCCGCACAGATGCCGCGCGGCAGCGTGCCCGGGTCCGTCTGGCCCGTGAGAAAGGCCGGCACAAAGTCGGCCAGTTCGACCCAGGAATGGGCCGCAGCGAACACATCCGGAGCCGTTCGTCGGCAATGCAACAGCTTGGACCAGTACCACTCGCTGGAATACACGCCGCCACATTTGTTCAAGTATCCGTCTTTGGCACGCGCCGCTTTGGCCGTGATCTCCGCCGCCTCGCTGGCGGAAGTGTGGTCCTTCCAAAGCCAGGCGTGAGCGGCCAAGTTCTTCTGAAACTTCGGCTGAAACGCCAGCGGCTGACCGTCGGCGTCCACCGGGATGGGCGTCGAGCCGGTGGTATCGACCCCCATGCCGACCACGTGTTCCGGTTGGAAGCCGCGATGCTTTTTTGCCGCTCGCAGCGCGGCACCCACGGATTGCACATAGCCGTCGATATAGTCGGCTGGATTCTGCCGCGCCAGATTAGGGTCCTTTGCGTCTAGCAGGATCCCGTGCTCGCCGCTGGGGTAATCGTACACGGAACTCGCCAGTTCCGTCCCGTCAGCGAGATCCACGACGACAGCTCGCACGCTGTTCGTGCCATAATCCAGTCCGATTGCATACCTAGGTTCCATCGATGTGCTCCTTGAACATTTTCCGCGAGCGTCAAACCGAATGCTTCGTTTAACCGCGACCCAACGGGGAGCGCTGGATATCGGGGCGATATCTTGGTTTGTGGGGCGCTCGCTCCCCGCTGGGTCGCGGTTAAACGATCCTGATCGCGACTTCGGGTCGCGTTAGTCGTCCTATGAAAACCATGCCACCACCAGAACGAGCGCATGGATTGCGACGTGTTCTAAGAGCCAGCAGATTCGAAACCAGTTTCACTCCAACGGCAGATCGGAAGTGCCATTGAATATTCTATTCTGCAACACGCGTCCCCAAGCCGGGATTGTAACCGGACTCTAGGGCGAATGTCAATTGTTCAACCGTGGGGATTTTGGAGAATGCGCCAATATTCCTAGGGGTTGATCATTCCGCCGATCCTGGACGCGGCTTGATGTAAGGTTTCCTAACCGATACGATGGGTAGATTGTGTGGCAGGCCGTGTTTTTCCAGCGAACATAGCGAGTAGATACCATGACAGATTCTCGAACCAACCGTGGCACCCGCAGTAGCGATTCGTCCGTTCCAGGAGGTTTGGGCCGCCGCGAGTGGCTGGCGTATTCGGCTGCTTTTGGGGCTGCCTTCCTGGGCCGACAGGGACTGGGAGCCGAGGCGGAAGACCATCCTTCGGAGGGGAGCGTTGCCGAGTCGCCGACGCCACCACGCCGCTACGACATGAAGAAATCGATCAATCTGTGGGCCTTCCCTTACCCCGACAAGATGTCGCTGGAAGACTGTTTTCGATTGGCCAAAGATGCGGGCTTCGACGGTGTCGAAATCAACTTTGCCCTGGATGGCGAATTTTCCGCAGAATCGACACCAGACGAGCTTCGGGGGGTTGGCAGGTTAGCAGAAAAGGTGGGAATTGCGATCAGTGGCGTCTGTTCGTTCTTGTTCTGGCCCTACAGCATGACGCATGAGGATCCCGAGCGGCGAGAGCAAGGTCTGCAACTGGCTCGTCAGATGATCCAAGCAGCAAATCTGGTCGGAACCGAAGATTTGCTGATCGTTCCCGGCGCTGTTTATGTGCCCTGGTTGGACGATGTTCCGCCAGTTCCCAGCGACGTGTGCCACCAGCGTGCACGCCAAGCCATCGAGCATTTGCTGCCCCTGGCGACCAAGGCGGGCGTGTACCTGAATATAGAAAACATCTTCGCCAACGGGTTTTTGTTCAGCCCCGAAGAGATGGTCAATTTCGTCGACCAATTCGATGACCCGCATGTCCAAGTGCACTTTGATACCGGCAACATCATGCAGTACCAGTTCCCGGAGCACTGGATTCCGATCTTAGGAAAACGGATCAAGAACATCCACTTCAAAGAATGGGATCAGCGGACCCAGGAATTCACGCTGCACACGTTCCGAACGCTGCTGGACGGGACGACCAACTGGCCAGCGGTCATCGAGGCTCTGGATAAGATCGGTTATCGAGGGTACCTGACCTTCGAGTACTTCCATCCGTTCCAGCATTTCCCAGATGCCTTGGTCTATCAGACCTCGGATGCCTTAGACCGCATGCTGGGTAGGAAATAGCCCATCCATGGAATGGAAGCCATGGATCCTTTACGAATCGCGAAGGAAGCGGTATATTCCGTTAGTGAGCCTGCCCTAGAGGGCCTTCTTGTTGCGGCCAGCACCCCCCCACGGGGCTGACGGCAGGATTAGGAACATTTCGAGGAAACCTATCGTGAGCGATTCGAAGTCCCAAGACCATTGGAAGGCGTTAGCTCTCCTGCTGGATGTCAATGCTCCGGCAGACCCGGAGCCGTCCGAGGAGCCAACGGAGGAGAATTTGATCGATTCGCCTTCGTCCGAAGCAGACCAGGGGGAGGGCCAGGATCGGGACACCGATGGCGGCCTGTCCCCACAGGCACCGATCACCGCCGAGCCGACAGGCACCGCCGAGCCGACGGAGCCAACCTCAACGCCCAAGCGGCCAACTCGATCCCGCCCGCGGCCCAAACCTGCCACCGTCGATACCAGCCATTGGCGAGGCTTGGCGGGAGAACTGGGCATCGAGGTGCCCGAGGAAGAACCGGAACCGGAACCAGAACCGGAACCGGAAACGGATGAGCCGGAAGCCGAAGTCGAGCCAGTCGATGACCGTGCGGACGACGATTCTGTGCAGTCAGCAGCAGTCATGCCATGGGAGTCGCAGGTATCGGATCCAGAACCGGAAGGTGATGTCGAGGCTGCGGACGTTGAGTTCGACGATCCTGCCAGCGACGATCCTGCCAGCGACGGGGCCGATCATGGCCCCCCGTCAACGCCTGTTGCT
>REEF01000721.1 GCA_007695205.1 Planctomycetaceae bacterium | reverse complement strand
CTACTGCGGACGGCACACGGAGTGTAACTGCTACTGCGGACGGCACACGGAGTGTGCCTGCTACTATTCGTTCAAGTGATTTTTGCGTGGTCAGGAAGAAGACGAGCGAGATGGCTGAGCAGTTGCATGCATTCGACTATTTGGAATCGCCTTCGAAGTATCCGGCGACGCCGGTGAACGTCGTCTATGGCGACGAACCGTTCCTCAAGCGTCTAGCGATCAAGGCGTTGCGATCCGCGATCTCGTCCGACGAGGACACGCCGTTCGCGACGTTCGATGGCGACGCGATACAGTGGCGGGATGTGTTGGACGAATTGTCGACGGTCGCGTTGTTCGGCGGCGGTGAACGGCGACTGGCGGTGATCGAGCAGGCGGATTCCTTTGTCACCAAGAACCGTGAACGGCTGGAAGCCTACGTCGAAAAACCACGTTCCACCGGCGTGTTGATCTTGGAAGTCAATACGTGGCTGGCGACGACACGTTTGTACAAGGCGATCGCCAAGACGGGTCTGGCGATCGCCTGCCGCGCTCCGACGCTGGGCACGGGCAAGAGCATCGATCGGCGTCGAGTTGGTGTGTGGTTGGTCCATTGGGCGAAGCAACGGCATGAGGCTGTTCTGGAGGCGAAGGCCGCCGCGTTGTTGCTGGATTTGGTTGGGATCGAATTCGGGCTGTTGGACCAGGAACTGGCAAAGCTGGCCCTGTTCGTCGGTATTGGCGGAACGATCCGTCCGGAGCTGGTACAGGACGTGGTTGGCGGTTGGAAGGCCAAGACCGTCTGGGAGCTGATGGACGCGGCTTGCGACGGGAACGCTGCCGAGGCGTTGCGGCATTTGGATCTGGCCCTGCAGGCCGGCGAGCCGCCCATTGCGTTGTTCGGTCAGATCGCCTGGTCTTTACGTCGTTTTGCCAACGCCACGCGGATCTTCCAGCGACTGGAACGCGAGGGGCGGCGACCGGCGCTGCGAGCCGTGCTGGAACAGGCCGGTTTTCGCGATTTTCCTCGTGGCGCATTGGCCAGCGCCGAAAACCAGCTCAAGCAACTGCGGCGCGACCGCGCGGGAAAGCTGCACCGCTGGCTGCTGGAAGCCGATCTGGCGATGAAGGGCTCGCATTCCAGCCCCGACCTCTCCCGTCTGGTGCTGGAACAACTGATCTTGCGCCTGGCACGCATCCCCGAAGCCTCGGCTGCTGGAAAACCGACTCGCCATGGATGATTGCTTGGTCGTCGGTGGCGGCGTGATCGGATTGTCGTTGGCTTACGAATTGTCTGGTCGAGCTCTGCAAGTGCATGTGGTCGACCAAGGTTTGGTCGGACGCGAGGCATCATGGGCTGGCGCCGGGATCTTGCCGCCGGCACGGGTGCGTCCGGATATCGGTCCTTGGGACTGGCTGCGTGCGCGCAGCCACGAACTGTACCCAGACTGGTCACAGGCCCTGCTGGACGCAACCGGAATCGATAACGGGTACCGCCGCTGTGGTGGCATCTACCTGGCTCGCAGCCGGGGCGAGGCGGCTGCGCTGGCAGGTCTGGCGGCCCATTTCCACCAGCATCAGATCGCCTTCCAGCGGCTGGACCCACCGCAACTGGCCGCATGCGAACCGGCGTTGGCGCCCTTGATGGCGGCCGGCGAGCTGAAAGCTGTTTATTTCGCGGCGGACGAAGCCCAATTGCGCAATCCACGGCATCTCCGGGCACTGGCAACCGCTTGCCGTCAGCGAGGTGTGCGGTTTTCGGAGGGTGTCCAGGTACGGGGGGTGCGGCGAAATTCCGATCGGTTGGTCGCCGTCGATACCGACGCCGGACCGCTGACGGCAGCGAACTTTGCGATCACCGGTGGCGCATGGACTGCCCGGCTGCTGCGAATGCTGAAGATCCCTAGCGGCATCCTGCCGATCCGAGGCCAGATGGTTCTGTTCCGATGTCCCGTTCGTCCGTTGCGTCGGATCATCAACGAAGGTGCCCGTTATCTGGTGGCACGCGACGACGGCCTTGTGTTAGCCGGTTCGTCCGAGGAACAGGCCGGTTTCGACAAGAGCACGACGCCCGACGTGTTGAACGATCTGGAGCAGATGGCTCGTGATCTGGTCCCCGCCTTGCGCCAAGCCCCGATTCAACAAAGCTGGGCAGGGTTGCGACCCGGCTCGATCGACGGCATGCCGTACATCGGCCGGATCGGATCGCTGGAGAACGCTTTCGTGGCTGCCGGGCACTTTCGCAGCGGGTTGCATCTGGCGCCAGCCACGGCGCTGGTGACCAGCGACCTGATCTGCCGCCAACCTACGGAGATCGACTTGACGCCGTTTTGGCCTACACGCGGTTGATCAGGGCTCGTGTTGCAACGTGAGCGTCACGCGGCGGACATCCATCACGTAGCGTCCGGGGATCTCCAGGGCACGTAGCGTCAGTTCGCCCGATCCGGATTCCAGGCGGATCGTTCCCAGGTCGAGCGGTCGGAATTCCTTCATCTGGGATTCAGCCGGGGGACGCGGCAAGGTGTCCTGGTTGGTGTACAGCGGCGGATCCCAACCGGGTTGGACTCGCCCCGTCAAGCGGCTGTCCCCCAAGCTCAACTCGATCAACGATCCCGCATCGGGTACGGGGCAGGTATAATCGATCACGACGTGATAATCACCCGGCGTCTGCACGCGTACGTTCCATACCAAGCGATCGTCCAGGCTGGTCCAATCGACGAAATAGGAACAGTTCGGCGCTCGGGAACTACGTTGTACCCCGCCGCGCGGCTGGCCGTCTCGCGCGGGCAGCATCGTGATCGGGAATTCCGGATAACCGACATCGAACGGGCGCGGATCGACCGCGCGACGCTGCTCGGGCGTCAGCGGCTTGTCGATCGACATTTCGGTCTGCCATTGCTGGACGGCCCGATGCAGTCGAGCGGCTACTTCGGGTCGAGCCTGGGAGATATCTTCGGTTTGGCCGGGATCGGCCAGCATGTCGTACAGCTTGCCGGTATGGTCCAAACGATATTGCTGGGTACGCACGCTGGTCCGACCTGCCCACGAGCTGAAGATCCGTCGATCGGGCCAATCGATCGGTTTCGCCAACAACAGGGGCGACAGGTCACGTCCGTCCAGCGGCAGATCGCCGACGCGCGGGATGCCTGCCAGTGCGGTCAGGGTGGGCAACAGATCGATCCCGCCGGCGATCTGGGTGACCGTGCCACCGGGCGGCAGACGAGCTGGCCAGCGGATGAAGCACGGCGAACGGACGCCCCCTTCGTCGGTGGTTCCCTTGCGACCCTTCATTCCACCATTAAAACGGTGGCTGTTGGGGCCGTTATCCGAAAAATAGACCACGATCGTGTTGTCCGCCAGCTCCAGTTTGTCCAGCAACTTCAGCACTCGACCGACGTTCCCGTCTTGGTTCTCCATCATGGCCAGAGCACAGCGAGTATGATCCTCGTCCTCTAAATCCGCTTGGGTGGCCTGCAGCGTGATCGGTTTGTCACGAAACCGCTGCCAGTACTGGTCGGGTACGGTCCAAGGCGAATGCGGCGTGGTGAAGGGGATGAAGCAGAAGAAAGGCTCCGCACGGTGACGCTTGATGAACGCCAACGCTTCGTCGGTACAAACATCGACGATATAACCGCTTGTCCGTTCCATCCGGCCGTTGCGCTCCAACGGTGCATCGAAGTATTCCCCCCAATGCCCGGCGGTATGGCCAAAATATTGATCGAAGCCTCGGGCGATCGGGTGATAAGGCCACTGACTGCCGTTGTGCCATTTCCCGAAACAGCCGGTGGCGTATCCGGCCGCCTGGAACGCGTCGGCGATCGTTTGTTCCTCGGGATCCATGCGTTCCTGACCCGTCGACACGCCGTAGACACCCGTGCGCGGATGGTAGCGTCCGGTCAGGAACTCGGCTCGCGTCGGCGCGCAAACGGGGCAAACGTAGAAGCGGTCGATGGTTACGCCCTGGCGAGCCAGCGAATCGATGAACGGCGTTTCCACCTGGTGGTTGCCATGGATGCTGAAATCGCCCCAGCCGGCATCATCGGCCAAGAAGACGACCACATTGGGGCGGGCATCTTCGGCGGCAACCGCTCCGATCCCCCCCAAGACGCCGCAGAGCATCAGCACAGACCAGCTTCCGATTTCGATCAACGATCGCTTCATCAGAGAATCCCCCGTCGTTTTCCTGATTTCAATCGACCGTCACCATGATCGATTCGCGAGCCGATCGGTGGGCGGCCAGGTTGAATCTCAACGCCCGTTCGGCCTCGGCGACCGTACAGATCGGCGTGTCTTTCTTTTCCAGGCAGTCCAAAAAAGCATGGGCCAGGGCGACGAACGGGTCGTCGTCTTGATCGATGGGCGCCGCATGATGCTCCCAAGCATCCGCGCCCAACGGAAACTTGCTCCATCGCTGCCGGTGGCTTTCGAACCGCAAGCTGCCTTGCTGGCAGTGAACCTGGATCATCAGTTCGTTGGGTGCCTGGAACTGATTCAGCGAGTATCCGGCCAACAGATGGCCGTGGCGGGCGGTCACGCAGACCGTATCTTCCACCTCGACAGCCGTCAGCGATTGGCAAGCTGCTTCGCAGTACAGCCGGGTTGCGGGTCCGACCAGCCATTGGACGGCATCCACTAGATCGGTCAATTCGCTGTGAATGGCACCGCCGCCGCTCTCGAGAAAGGCGTCGCGTGTCTCCCGATAATCGGGACGCATCGTGGGCAGATGCTGGCCTGCCGAGGCAGCAACTTGCAGCGGTGCGCCGAAGGCGCCGGATCGCAGGAACTCCCGCATCTGCGCCAAACCGGGAAGAAATCGGCCCACGTAAGCGACCGCAGCCGCCGCACGGCTGCCGGCTAGGGCCTGGTTCATCGCAGGCAGATCATCCAACGTGGTACTCAATGGTTTTTCGATCAGCACCCCCGCGCCGTGCCGCAATGCGAACGCCGCGATCGGCACGTGCTGGGCCGCCGACGCCGCGATGACAACCGCTTCCGGATCGTGGACGATCAAGGCAGTCTGCCAGTCGTTAAAGCCCACGACTCCATGCTTTCCGCTGGCGCGTTCCACCAGTCGCGGATCTTGGTCGCAGATCGCGGCTTCCACACGACCCGTGCGAAGAAAACAGCGCAGATGCCGTTGGCCGTGGCTACCGCAGCCGATGACCAGTATGCGATGTGTCACGATGTGTCTCCTTTTCCAGCCGTCTTCCGCTCCCAGGTTTCTGCACGGAAGATGCATTAGTGCCAAACCACCAAGGTTCTGTTATAATAGCACCTCCCAAGTCGGGCACCAAGCGGGGCACCGAGCCTTCCTTCGGCGATTGCTGCTGCGGAAACCCGCTGCCCGGCCAAAAACGCCTTTCCTTTCATTCCCCCCAAGGACCGATACCTATGTCGACCACCAGAACCAATCGTCGCCGATTCCTGCAAATGACGGCCGGACTGGCCGCTGCCGCTCCCTACTTTTGGACCTCGCGGGCGACGCGGGCCGAGAGCAGCAATGATCGTTTCAATGTCGCAGCGATCGGGGTCGGATCTCGAGGATCGGGCGTTGGCCATCAAGCGGGCAGCTTAGGCAATATGGTAGCATGCGCCGACGTCCACCTGGGAAATGCGAATCGGTTCGCCGAACGCTACAAGGGCAAATGCACGGTCTATCAGGACTATCGCAAGTTGTTGGAACGCGAAGATATCGATGCGATCACTTGCGGCACACCCGACCATTGGCACACCAGAATCGCCATCGATGCGATGCGGGCGGGAAAGGATGTCTACTGCGAAAAACCACTGACGCTGACCATGCAGGAAGGCGCGCAAATCATGCAGGTCACCGGCGAGACGGGACGCGTGTTCCAGGTGGGTACACAGCAGCGTAGCGAGAACAACGCGGTGTTCCTGAAAGCCGTCGCGATCGCTCGAAGCGGTCGCCTGGGGACAAAACTGCACGCACTCAGCTCCGTGGGCGGGGCGACCAGCGGCGGGCCGTTCGACCCCCAAGATCCACCAGACGACTTCGATTGGGAGTTGTGGCTGGGCCAAGCGCCCCTCGTGCCGTTCACCCCAAACCGCATCGGCTGGAATTTCCGCTGGTGGCTGGAGTACTCGGGCGGCCAGGTTACTGATTGGGGGGTGCATCACACGGATATTGCCCTGTGGGCCTTGGCCGGCGACGATACCGGAGTGGTCCACGCATCGCCGGTCGAAGGCGAATGCAATTTCCCGCTGGGACGCGAATTGACTCGCGATACCCTGCTAGGCCGCAAGCCGTTCGAAGAACTGCCGGCCAGTTACAACGTGGCGAATCGATTCCGAGTCGACATGCAGTTGCCCAACGAGAACGAGATCACGTTGTTCAGCGGCGGGAACGAGTTGATCATCTCCGGCGACAACGGGCGAATTCGAGTCAATCGAGGTGGTTTGACCGGTGCACCGGTCGAAGAGATCGAAGCGGACGAACAACAGCGCGAGTGGCTGGATGAAGAGGTTCGTAAGCTGTATCGGAACATGCCCATGTCCGGCCACATGGGGAACTTCTTCCACTGCATGAAAACCCGCGAGAAGCCGATATCCGATGTCTGGTCCGATTGCAATTCGGTCAACGCCTGTCACATGGCCAACATCTCGATGCTGCTCGATCGCCCTGTCCGGTTCGATCCGCAGGCCTATCGGTTCCTCGATGACAGCGAAGCCGATCAGCTCATGTCGCGCGCCCAGCGCGAGCCGCATGGTACGGATGTGTGAGTTGGCCCCCACGTGGTATCAAGTTCCCACGTGGGACGGATTGGCAATCCGTCCTACTTTTTATGCAACCATGGGGTAAAGCAACCGACCCCCAGGCGGCCAGCGGGGAACGGACCGCAAACCGGACAGCCCAGAACCCAGGCAAACCGCTGATCCACGCTGATGAACGCTGATGCTCCCGCCGGCCAACATCGGCGCGTTGGACATGACGTTGATGCGGAACGTCCCGCCGTTGCCCGAATCGATTCGGCATAGGTCAGCGGCTGACTGGGCACGCTGAATCAGAATCTGCCCGCGTTTGTGGGCATGACCGCCGGTTGGACGGGGCGACAAGAGGCACAATCGCTGTACAACCGGTTATGGGGTTCGGGCTTTTTGCCCAGCAAGCACCCGGCCACGAGTTTCCTTGCATGATTCTACCAGTTTCGATCCGCCAAAAAACTTGTGACCGGGTGCTTACGAGGAAGCACTGGTCGTCGAGGGGGCGGTCATGTTGGCGGTGGGAAGCTGCATGGGCGGCGCTTGGTAGACCGGCAACCGGATGGTGAATGCGGTACCCACGCCGACGGTGCTCTCGACGCGAATCCGGCCGCGATGCGATTCGATGATGTGCCGACAGGCACTCAGCCCCAATCCCGTGCCGCCTTTTCCACTGGAGTCCGGCCCCTGCTTGGTACTATAAAAGGGCTCGAAAATCCGGGGCAGTTTTTCGGCGGGGATGCCGCATCCCGTGTCTCGGATCATCAGATCGACCGTGGCGTTGTCTGCGGAATGCTCCACACGGATAATCAATCGACCACCGTCCGGCATGGCTTGGCGAGCATTGATCAGCAGGTTCAAGATCACCTGCTGGATCTGATTCCCCACGGCACAGGCACGGGGCACCGAATCCAGGTTCGTTTCGACGCTGATTCGATGGTTACGCAACTCCCGCTCCAACAGCACCAGCGATTCTTCGACCAACTTGGCCAAATCCGTCGGCTCGAACGATTCCGAGCGGTTACGGGCCATCCCCAGCACGGAATTGGTAATCTTCGCCGCTCGTTCGGCCGCTGCTAGCACTTTCTGAAACGCCTTGTCTCGCGTGGCTTCGTCCTTGTGGCGAAGCCCCATCTTGGCATAGTTCAGGATCGTCATCAGCACGTTGTTGAATTCGTGCGTCGTCGTGCTCACCAGTTCACCCAGCGCGGTCAAACGTTGAGCCTGGATCAGTTTCTGCTGGACGATGGCCAATTGTTGTTCGGCCGTCAGTGCTTCCTGGTCGCCTCGGGTCGTCATCAAGCTTCCTCGGTCTTCCTCGCCGCCATCGCTAGACTCGGTAGTTCATCGCCATTTTGACTCGCTTGCCTGGTCGCCGATGAACTTCGCGTCTTGCCGATTCGACTTGCCTTAACTCGTTACCTGAAAGGTCCTTACGCGTTTTAGTGGTATCGACGGATTGAACTGGGCAACTCAAGCCGAAGCGGTTATAATCGGGCTTGGCCCTTGGGGAACAGCCACGGACTTTGGCGAATGGATAAGCTAGGATGCATACCGTTGAATTACTTGAACATGCGCTGTCGGTAGCCGAACAACTAGGCTATCGTGTGCGTCAGGAATGGCTTGGTGGAACGGGCGGCGGCGCTTGCGAATTTGCAAGTCGTAAATGGATCTTCGTCGATCTGGCATTGAACAGTGCGGAGCAACTGCAGCAGGTACGTGATGCGTTGAAGGCGGACCCCGGCGTGTACACGCTGGATCTGTCGCCTGCCATGCGACGGCTGTTGGAGATTCGCCGTGCCGCGTAGCAGCCGTGCTGCCGGACCTGAAGGAAAGGGCGGACGATGAAGATTCGAGTCGTCGTAACGGGACGAAACTACCACACGGCATCCCCCTTGCCGGAAGCAATCGATTTAGAGCCTTCGCAAGGCGTGGACGATGCGTTAGCCGTGCTGGCAAGCCATCTTCCCGAGGATCAGAGTTTTCCTGCCAGTTGCCTGCTGGTGGTTTCCGGGCAACATCTGGGTACGATTTCCGAGCACCGGTCGTGTGAGCTGCGCGATGGCGATGAACTGGCGTTAATCGCGCCGGTGGCCGGTGGGTGCTAGCACTTTCAGTCAGAAATGGAGTTGGCAACCGTAAGAATCGGTCGCCAGTACAAGGATGTACGCCGACTTGTCATGCCGTTGGATCGTCGTCACGCTGCTGATGGTGTTGCTGGTGCAAACTGTGTCCGTAGCTTCGGACCCGGCCATGGAAGCGTACCAGGCGGCCGAAGAACTGGTCGCTGCAGCACACTGGGAGCAAGCGGAAGCGAAACTGACGGATTTGATCCAGGGGTTTCCGGAGCATCCACGAGCCGCCAGTGCATGGCTTCTGTTGGCCGAGGTACACATTCAGACCAAGGATTATCCGGCCGCCCGACAGTCGAGTTTGGAGTTTCTGACGCGTTACCCAGAACATCGATCCGCTAGCCGTGCCCTGTTTCGCGGCGCCGAAGCAGCAAAGCTGGCAGGATGGACGGACCAGGCACTGGAGGACTTCGAGCGGTTTCCAGACCGATTTCCAGACGACCAGCTCAACGCATTCGTCTTCTATCACTTGGGCGAATTGGCTATGGCACGTCGCGATTGGGTGAAGGCGCGCCACTGGCTGCAGGAAGGTTTGCAAACCTTTCCGGATGGCCCGGTGCATCAGGAAACCCGTTTTCTGCTAGGTCGCTGCCTGGAGATCCAAGGCCAGGTGGACGCGGCTCGAAACCAATACCGGCAGTTGGTCCAAAGCGGTGAGCGCATGGCCCAAAAGGCGCAGCTCCAATTGGGCAATTCGTATTACACGCGAGGCCGATACGACCAGGCGGCGCTCGAATTCCAGCAGGCGATCGCCCTTTCTCCTGACGGAGACCGCACGATTCAAGCTCGCTATTGGCTGGCCATGTCCCATGTAGCTCGACAGCATTGGGCAGAGGCGATCGAGACCCTGAACGAATGCATCGCCGACCATCCGGAACACGAACTCATGCCCTCCATGGCGTTCTGGTTAGCCGAAGCCTACCGACGACACGGGGATCTAGAAACAGCCCAGTCGTGGTACCAGCGCACCGTGACCGACTGGCCAGCCAGTGCCTGGGCGGACGATAGCTGGCTGGCCTTGATCCAAGCCGCCTTTGCTGCGGGCGATGACGATGCTGTCCTGGAGCATGCCGAGCAGTTCGAGCTGGACCATCGCGCAAGTCCCCTGCGGGCTCGAGTCCGGCAACTGGTCGGCCGTGCGTGGTTCCGGCAAGAACGATTTGACGAAGCCGTTCGGGTGCTGAGCGAAATCGCCCCGGATACCAATCCGAGCAAAACACAGGAAATCGGCCAAGTCCCCGTGGAAACACCCGCGACATTGGCGATCCAGCAGCAGACCTTGTACTATCTGGCTCAAGCCCACCTGGGCAACCAGCAACCGCAAGCCGCGCTGCAAGTCCTGGGCAGAATCAATCCCCAGACGGCCTCGCCCGACACGCAACGCGGCGCTGTCTTGGCTCGAGCCGTCGCGTTGGTCGAAATGCGCCAGTTTGCCGAAGCCATCGCGCTGCTGCAGCCGATGCTGGTCGATCCCCAGCACCACGACGACGCGGACAACATCCGTCTGCATCTGATGATGGCCCATGCACGAATGGACCAACTGGACCAGGCATTGGAGTTGGCCGACGCGATTTCAGGAACGCAGCCGCGAAAGAAACTGGCTTGGCAAGCGATCCATGAATTGGCCGAAGCGGCTTATCGGGCGGAGCGTTACGACATCGCGGAACGTCGTTTCCGCGAATTGACCGACGACCAGACGTCCGAGGCTCATCAGGCTCGAGGCTGGTCCGGCATCGGCTGGGTCCATTACCGGCAGGGTGACCTGAACGCGGCGGCCAGTGCGTTCGGCCGGGTCGTGGACCGGCACCCGTCCAGTCGTCTGGCGGCCGAATCGCGGTTGATGCAAGCAAAATCTTGGCACCAATCGGGACGAACGGACGAAGCATTGGCAGGCTATCGTCGTCTGATCGCTGCGCCGGACGCGGAGGAGTATCGCGCGGTCGCTTTCTTCGATGCCGCGGGATTGATCGAGTCCCAAGGCGATCGAGCGGCCGCGTTGCTGATGCTGAATCGGTTGATCGAAGAATACCCGAGTTTCGAGGAAATCGACGCCGCCTTGTACCGTCAGGCGTGGCTGCTGCACGACCTGCAACGGCCGATCGAAGCGAACCGCGTCTTTCAGAGGATCAGCGATCAGCATCGGTCCAGCCAGTACTGGGCGGATGCGACCTATCGACTGGCTGAAAACGCTGCCCGCGATCAACGTCCGGCCGATGCGGAACGTTTGCTGGCACGCTTGGTCGAAGCCAGTGATACGGGGCCGGAGATCCTGGTCCATGCGTTGTATCTGCAGGGGCAGCTCGCCGCGTCGGCCGGGCGATGGGACCAAATCGCCGCGCCCTTGGAGCGGTTACTGGCGATGGCACCCGATTCCCCGCTACGACTGCCTGCGGAATATTGGTTGGCCGAAGCATGGTTCCAACAGCGGCAATGGGATCGCGCGACCGAAAGTTACGCGCGACTGGACGATGCGATCCGGACGCATCGCGAACCGTGGATGGCCATGATCCCGCTCCGCCGCGCCCAGATCCTGGTCGAACAACAGCAGTGGGACGAGGCGTATGAGCTGGCGAGATCGATCGCCGAGCGGTATCCCGGCTTTCGTCAGCAATACGAGGCCGATTATGTCGTCGGTCGCTGCTTGGCCATGAAAGGCAGATTCGACGAAGCACGCCAGTGGTACGAACGTGTCGTCCGCTCTGCCGAGGGTGGCCAGACCGAGACGGCTGCCAAGGCGCAATGGATGATCGGCGAGTCCTACCTGCACCAAAAAGACTACGCCCAAGCAATCCACGCCTATCAACGCGTGGAAGACCTGTTCGAATTTCCCCGTTGGCAAGCCGCGGCGCTATTGCAGGCCGGGAAGTGCTACGAACTGCAAGGCGAATCCGAAGAGGCCGCTTGGGCCTTTGCCCGCATCGTACGAGTCTATCCCGACACGAGTTATGTTCGCGAGGCGTCGCAGCGATTGCGGCGTTATCGCCTGGAAGCCGAACAAAGGCCCGACTTATAAACTCGCGCACTGATCCGATGAAAAAATCATCAAGGATGATGACGATGAATCAAACCTGGCGATCAAACGGCGGCGGTTGCCAACCAAAAACGTATGACGTGGCAGCGAAGTGGCATGGAATCGCTAACGCCCTGCTGGTCCTGCTGGTTCTGCTGGTCCACGGCAGTTCCTACGCCGATGCTCAACAGCCCACACCACCACCGTTTCCGGAAATCGAGCCTGTGAGTTTCCCGGACGCGGGATTGCCGGAACACACCATCCCGACACAAAATCTGTTGCAGGTGATCCGCGATGGCGGGCCGCTGATGCTGCCGATCGGTATCTGCTCGTTCATCCTGATGGTTTTCGTCTTCGAACGATCGATCAGCTTGCGGCGGGGTCGAGTCATTCCGCGGCCGTTTGTCAAACGGTTTTTGCAGCAGATCCGCGATGGAGAACTGGATCGGGAAACCGCGTTGGAGTTGTGCGAGCGGAATCGCAGCCCCGTATCCGAGATCTTTGCCGCGGCCGTACGTAAATGGGGACGCCCGTCGGTCGAAGTCGAACAGGCGATCATCGATGCGGGCGAACGAGTCACGAACAACCTGCGACGGTACCTGCGAGTGCTGAACGGCGTGTCCACGATCAGCCCGTTGCTGGGCATGTTGGGGACCGTGCTGGGCATGATCCGCGCCTTTAACGCCATCGCGACAGCCGATGCGATGGGCAACCCCGAGATGCTGGCCGGCGGGATCAGCCAGGCGCTGATCACGACCGCTGCGGGGCTGAGCGTCGCGATTCCAGCGCTGATCGCCTACCTGTATTTTTCGGGGCGAGTCGACCAGTTGATCATGATGCTGGACGAATTGGGCCAGCGATTGGTCGTCTCGGTCGCAGGAGATATCCCGGGCGGTCGCACAGAAGGCGAACGGATCGCTGGCAAGCCGGATCGGCGACGGCCGGCAGCATGAGCCGTTGCAAGATCTACGCATAAGACGTGTGGGCGAAGTAGGAGACGAGGAAACACGGATGCCGCTGAAAACGAATTTCGATGAACAGCCGTCGATGAATCTGACCCCCATGATCGATATCGTGTTCCTGCTGATCATCTTCTTCATGGTGGGGACGCGATTCGTCGAGATGGAGCGGAATATCGCGGTCCAGGTCCCCGCCGTGCGCGACGTGCAAACGCTGAGCCCGCCGCCGGAACGAAGGGTGATCAATGTTTATCGGGACGGGCAGATTTCGCTGGACCGCCAACCGGTGACGCTGGATCAGTTGACTTCGGAATTGGTCATCGGCCGACAACAGTATGCGGGATTGGGAGTCATTGTTCGAGGCGATGCGGAAGGCACATTCCAGAACGTCGCCAGCGTCTTGAACGCCTGCCGTCAGGCCGGGATCGCCGAGATGGGGATCTCCGTTCGGATGGCCAGCCACCGTTAAGGCTACCATGGAAACAGGGTTCGACAATCTGGTCCAGGAAGCAACGGCGGCCGCCAAGCCCAGCGAGCAGATCGTTTGGCTGCTGGTCGGCGCTGCCGCGTTGGGGCTGGCCCTGCTGGTGCTGATGCGAACTCGCTGGGGGCAAGCCAAGCCGCTGTCGGTGTGCATGGTGCTGTCGATCCTGGCTCACCTGCTGTTGATGGTCTACGCCTACTGCTTTCAGACCTTTGTGGCGGTTCCTCAAACGGGCCGCGAGCAGATCGTCCAGGTGAATCTGCTGCCTGACTTCGAGGACCCGCCGCTCCCCGATGAACCGCTCCCCGATGACCCCCTCTCCGAAGACACGCTCCCCGATGACACGCCCCCCATCGAACCGCCGCCCATCCAGCAGCGATCCATCGATACCGCACAGATCGAATCGCCGTCGATCGATCCATCCCCGTTGGAAGAAGGGCAACCTGACGAACCGAAGCCGTGGGACGACTTTGCGGCCAGTCCGCCCGAAATGCCGCCCGGGCCGATCGCGCCGGAACCGATGCCGATCGCCCCGATGCCAACAGATCGTAGTACGTCCGATCCACCATTGCGGATGGACGCAGCAGAAGTGGAATCCATCGCAGAATCACCCGATCTGCCAGACTTGCCAGACTTGCCGGACCTGCTGGATTTGCCCGACGATCCGCCCGATCGTCCGCTGCCATTGCCGGTAGACCCTCTGGCCGCGACACCGCTGCCGCCGGTCCCCTTGGCGATGCCCGAAGTGGATGCTCCTCGGCCGCTGCGCGATGAATTACCGAATGACGAATCTTCACCCGCCGATGCAACTTCGCGACTGGTGCAGGTAGACCAATCGCTGGTGCCCAACGAACGGACGCCCGCCGAATTACCTCAGGATCTGGTCTCCGGGATGGCCACCGTCCAACAGATCACATCGGAAGCGGCCGAGACCGTCGTGAGCCCGGCGTCACCCCAGCCGCAGGCATTTGCGCGTCTCCGAGCCGATGGCCAGCCGATGCCCGACAGGTATCGGAACCGCATCGCCGAGGATCGTCGGGCGATCGTCTTACGCGGCGGCGGCAGCGACGAAACCGAAGCGGCCGTTCAAGCGGCACTCGCCTGGCTGGCCGCCAACCAGGACCGCGACGGCCGCTGGAACGCTCGCCGCCACAACGCAGGCCATGAAACTCAGGTTCTGGGTCACGATCGAGGCGGCGCCGGTAGCGACGCCGATACGGGCATCACCGGGTTGGCCATCTTGGCCTTTCTGGGCGCTGGTCAATCGCATCTGGAAGGCGAGTACGTCGATACCGTACGACGCGGGCTGGAATTCTTGCTGCGCAGCCAAGCCGAAGATGGGAATCTGGCGGGCCGGTCCCGTCTGTTCGCTCGCATGTACTGCCACGGCATGGCCGCTCTGGCGATCAGCGAAGCCTACGCGATGACCGGCGACGACCGTTTACGCCCCTCTGTACAACGCGCCATGCACTACACCACAGCGGCCCAGAACCCCCATGATGGAGGCTGGAGATACCTGCCCGGCGATTCGGGCGATATGAGCCAGTTCGGATGGCAGGTGTTGGCGATTCAAAGCGCTCACTTGGCCGGCGTCTCCGTCCCCGATGCGACGCATCGCGGGATGCGACGCTTTCTGGAAAGCTGCTCGACCGGGCGACACGGTGGATTGGCCAGCTATCGGCCGCACGGACCTCCCACCGCACCGATGACCGCCGAGGCGCTCTTCTGCCGCTTGTTCCTGGACGCGCGGCGCAGCGAGGCGACGATCCGTGAAGCGGTCGATCTGCTGATGCAAGAATCGCCTCAGTCCGGAGAAATCAACCTGTATTACTGGTACTACGCCACCATCGCTCTGTTTCAACTGCAGGGCCCGGCGTGGGAAACCT
The DNA here is from genome assembly GCA_007695205.1 of Planctomycetaceae bacterium. Lineage (GTDB taxonomy): Bacteria > Planctomycetota > Planctomycetia > Pirellulales > Pirellulaceae > SKKK01. Next base: position 6,667 of record REEF01000721.1, on the reverse strand, counting down.
GGAACCAGCACCTGACGAAACGGCTGCTGGAGACCCAGGTGACCAGCGGCCCCGACGCCGGGAGCTGGCCGACTCGGACCGTCTGGGGCGGCTACGGAGGCCGCGTCTACACGACCGCCATGGCAGCGCTATGCCTGGAGGTCTACTATCGCTATCTGCCGCTGCTCGAATCGCCGCAGCCCTGATCGATGCTGCCGACTTTTCCATCCGGCCGATACGTCGTAAACTAAGCTCTGTCAGAAAAGGGGTCTGACCCTCTCCGGGCACACCGTATTTCCCGAGTTTTCAGCGTGCCCTCCAAAGGGTCAGACCCCTTTTCTGACAGAGCCTAACGAATTGATGTGCTCGACCGAACGTGGAACCATTCCCAGGAGTCTGCTGCTGTGGCCAAGAAAAAAACCGCTGATCGTCCCTCGGAAGAATCGCCAGCGACTTTCGAGGAATCGCTGGAACAGCTTGAACAGATCGTGCGGCAATTGGAACAGGGACGCTTGGGGTTGAGCGAATCGCTGGAGGTCTACAGTCAAGGCATCCAGCACCTGAAACAGTGCTATCAGACGCTCGAATCCGCCGAACGAAAGATCGAACTGCTGGCAGGAGTCGATGCCCAGGGCAATCCCATCACCCAACCGATGGACGACGCCGAACTGTCGCTGGACGAAAAAGCCGAAGCGCGCAGCGACCGACGAAGCCGCCCGTCACGCCGCGCCGATTCGCCCAGCGACGAAGAAGGCGCTGGCCAGTTGTTTTGACACTTACGCGAACATGTCGCTGGTAGCCAACTGGATCACCGTAGGTTGAACCAGTCGTTCGAAATCGGCGTAGGCCATTCGAATCAGTTCCGTGTGCGAACCTGCATTGAAAGCGATCTGTTCGTCCTCTGCCAATGACTCGGACACATACACATCCATGTCGTACAGATTGCCGAACGGCGGCATCGCCCCCACATCGCAAGCCGGGAACATGTCCTTGAACTCCCGCTCGCTGGCCAACTGGACCTCCGATGCGCCGGTGGCGTCACGCAACAGATCCATGTCGATCCGGAACGAAGCGGGCAACACGGCCATCGACATCCGGCCATCGATCTTGACCATCACGGTCTTGGCCAGTTCCTGACCCGGAACATGGGCCGAAGCCGCGATCTCCTGTGCCGTAAAGGCCGGCGAGTGATAAATCACCACGTACCGAACCTTCTCACGGTCTAAAAAATCCTTCAGTTTCTGCACGGGCATGACTCTCTCCTTTCAATCGAGAAAGTGGTGACATGATCGTCATCGACGTATCAACCAAGTCAAACGCCGAACGGCGTTTCGTTACCCAATGCTGATCCATCCTGCAGAATACACCAGGCTGCCAATAAATGCAAATCACCCGGCGCCCCAAATTGTTTCGCACGACATCGAATGGCCGTTGGGTTGCATCATTCGAGCCAATCTGCTAAATTGCCGGGACACCTTCCCTGAACCGGCGTTCTTCCACCTGCTTGCCGACACGGCCGATCCGGCTTGTCGGGCGACGCGATTTTCCAGACGGACGCACGGCAATAGCGAAAATACAACGCCATGGTTACTGGTACCCCACCTATTTCGACGCCCTTTCTTCGGGGTGGGCATGCGCTGATCGAGTGCATTTGGCGTTCTGTCTCGCCGTCAACGCCACCCTAAAGGGCCGAAAAAACCTTCCACGTGGGTCGGCATCTCCGAGGCCGACGCGGTTTTTTCGGTCTCTAGGTTCTTTTCCAACGGCCAAATTCTCGAACATGAACGACGTACTCCCCTTGATGAACCGCGAGGTATCGCGGCGCCGAACATTCGCCATCATCTCGCACCCCGATGCCGGAAAAACCACGCTCACCGAAAAGCTGCTGTTATTCGGTGGCTGCATCGATGTGGCCGGAGCAGTTCGCGGGCGAAAGACGCAGCGGGCGGCTACCTCCGACTGGATGGAACTCGAAAAGCAACGAGGCATTTCTGTCAGCTCGACGGTGCTGACGTTCGAGTTCGACGGTCATCAAGTCAACCTGCTGGATACGCCGGGACACCACGATTTCAGCGAGGACACCTATCGAACGCTGATGGCCGCCGATTGCGCCGTGATGGTCATCGACTTGGCCAAAGGAATCGAATCCCAAACGGAAAAACTGTTTCGCGTCTGCGCGCTGCGGCAGATCCCCGTGCTGACCTTCGTGAACAAGGTGGATCGCCCCGGTCAAGAGCCGCTGGCGATCTTGAGCGAAATCGAAACCAGGCTGGGCATCGAGCCCGTACCGCACAACTGGCCCTTGGGAACAGGTCATGACTTCCGTGGCGTGATCGAAATGGCGACCCGCACGGTCCATCTGTTCGACAAAAAGAAGGGGGATCGCCGCATCAGCCATCGTGCCGTCCCCTTGGCCAACCTGGACGATCCGGAAACCAGTATGACTCGTCTTTCCCAAATACGCGACGAGGTAGAATTGTTGTTGGAGGCAGGCGCTACGTTCGACCGCGAGAAGTTCCTGGCCGGACGAATGACCCCTGTTTTCTTTGGCAGTGCGTTGACGAACTGGGGAGTAGAACACTTCCTCCGCGGTTTCCTCGAGTTATGTCCGCCGCCCGGTGCACGCGAAAGCGATGCCGGGCGGATCGAGGCCACCCGACCGGAATTCGCTGGCTTCGTGTTCAAAATCCAGGCCAATCTGGACCCACGTCACCGCGATCGAGTCGCATTCATCCGCGTTTGTGCGGGTCGCTTCCATCGCGAGATGGAGGTGTTGCATCCGCGGTCCGGCAAAAAGCTGCGACTCCGCCGTGCTCATCGCGTGTTCGGGCAAGAGCGTGAAACCATGGAGGAAGCGTTCCCCGGCGACATCGTCGGGCTGGTGAATCCCGGCGAATTCCATTTGGGCGATACGATCTGCGAAGGCGAACCGCTGAACTACGAGCCGTTACCCCAGTTCTCGCCGGAATTCTTCGCGGTCCTGAAGTGTCCGGATACGGCACGCCGCAAACAGTTCGGCCTCGGCCTGCAGCAGCTTCTGGAAGAAGGCGCGATCCAAATGTTCGTCGATTCACGCTCGCTACGAGCCGAACCGATTTTGGGCGCGGTGGGCGAGTTGCAGTTTGACGTGGTGCGGTTCCGGCTGGAGAACGAGTACAACACACGGACCGAACTTCAGTGGCTGCCGTTCAAGGTGGCCCGGTGGGTGTCCAGTGGAACGGGGGATGGCCGAGGATTATCGTTGCCCTACTCGGCCGTCCTGGTACGCGACCAGTTCCGTCACCATGTCGTGCTTCTGCAATCGGAGTGGGACACGGATTATATCCAACGTGAAAACCCGAAGTTCCGTTTCTCCCCGATGCGCAGCTCCCACACGTCGTTCACCGACTAGCCGCCATCCGGCGTGGTGCTGTCACGGCGCGAGCGGGGGCGGATCGAAGAAATCGCGAGCGTTCTTCGGTGTGCGTTAAACTCAGACCATGCATGGCTCGGGTACAAGCCACGTACAGCATGTGCCGATCGATGACGGTGCGGTATTCCGAGTCGTTACAGAACGGCACGAGCACCTGATCGAACTCCAGCCCCTTGGCCAGAAAGGCCGTAGCGATCACCACGCCTTGACTGAAAACCGTGCTGCGCGGGGTCAGCAGCGTAACACTTGTGCGGCTGGCCCGAAGCTGTTTGTACAGCCAGTCGGCGCGCTGCTGTGTCTTGCAAATGATGCCCAGCGAATTGTAGGTGGAATCGAAGAAAGATCGAACGGCCTCCCGAATGTGGTCGACCTCCTGCTCCGAATCCTCGCAAGCGATCAGCAGGGGCTTCTCGCCGTGCCGTTCCACGGCCATCAGGTTGGGGTTGCGGTGAATGCTCTGCGCCAGTTCGGTGATCTGAAGTGTCGAACGGTAACTCTTGTGCATGTACATGCACTCGGACTTGGGCAAGATTTCTTGAATGGCCTCTGCTGACGAGGAACTAAGCGGGCTGACCGATTGATTGTGGTCGCCCAGAATCGTCTTCTTGCAGGGAAACAGGTTGGCGATCACCTCGTACTGGATGGGCGTGTAGTCCTGCATTTCGTCGACGACAACGTGTTTGATATGATCCATTTCGGACGCGCCGTCGAGCAGCATGTTGAGATAGATCAAAGGGAAAACGTCGGAATACTCGTATCGGCTGCCTTTCAACTGCTTGAACATCTGCGGTTCGCCCAACCAGGCATAGAAATCTTTGTAAGCCGTCTTCAAGGTCGTGTTGGTCAGCATTCCCTTCAGGTCGGCGCGCAGCTTGGTGCGTTCTTTTCCCACAACATTCTTTCCGTGTTGGAAACGCATGTGTTCGACGATGGCGTTCAACACGGCGGTGATCTGGTTCGCGGCGGATTGGCCTGCGCATCGGCGGAACCGAGCGGCGATCCAGTCCGCGTCCAGGGACAACAGCCCGACCTTGACGTCTTTGGCCCGGACCCGGCTGCTGCGGACGCGTCGCCCATATTCGTCCAGTTTCGCGAGGAATTCCGAGCTGGCTTTGAATCGGATGCGTTCGGCATATCCTGGGTCGTGGTCATGCAACAGCATCGCAACCTGTTCGGCAAACGTCTGGAACTTGACCTTGTCGTCCAGCAGCTCCGAGGCCAGCGTCTCCATCGTGGTCTCTTGAATCATCTCCTCGCCCAATTCCGGCAGCACTTGCGAGATGTAGTGAGCGAAAACCTTGTTGGGCGATACGATCAGGATCTCGTCCGAGCGGATGGAATCCTTGTACTTGTAAAGCAGGAAGGCGATCCGATGCAGGGCGATCGACGTCTTGCCCGATCCTGCCGCGCCTTGGATGATCAGCGTATGGGACCGATCGTTGCGAATGATCGCGTTCTGATCTCGCTGAATGGTGGCGACGATATTCCTCATCTTGTCGTCGGACGCGCGGCTTAACTCCTCTTGCAGGATGTCATCCTGGATGTTCAGCGAACTCTCCAGCATAAACTTCAGCTCTTGTCGCTCGATGCGGTACTGGCGTTTCCGCACCAGACGGCATTCGGTCCGACCTGCGGGAGCGTCGTAGTAGGCATCCCCCAGCTCGAATTCGTAGAACATGCTGGAGATGGGCGCTCGCCAATCATGGACGAGCGTCGCGTCCGAGCCGGAATCGTACAGGGAATGCACTCCGATATAAGTGGGCTGGCCCTTTTCGTCGTCCTGGGCCCCGACATCGATGCGACCGAAGTAGGGGGAATCCAGCAGTTTCGACAACCGCAGCTTCTGCGCGGCAGCTCGCTCGACGATATTCGTCATCATCTCGATCGACTGTCTCGCCGCCGCCTTTTCCACATGATCCATGTCCGACTTGTTTTCCTGCAGATAGGTCTTCAAGTCGAGCATTTCGGTGTGCCTGGCGTGCATCTTCCTGGTGATCGAGTCCAGCTCGGAGGTGATTCTCCCCTTGATATGTTCCAGGTAGGCGCGTTCTTCCGCTTCGGTGAGGGGCAGGCATTGATCGGTCGTCGTTTTACTCATAGGACACGGAATTTACCATGTTTTAGCAGCCGTGCGAACCCCAGCACGAGCCACATTTTTCGAAGCCAATGTAGTCATCACCTCCGTAGTCGCAGAAGAAGTAGGACCCCCTGTCATCAGCTTGTCTCGCCATCACAATCGTGCTACGCTGATCCGTATGAAGCCGATCACCACCAGCATTTTCACACTCGAAAAACTCGTCGAGGGCGGGTACGTCTATGTCGACAAGACCGCCCGGTTGTACGACCTGATCAGGCCACCCTACGGTGTGTATTTCCTGTCGCGGCCGCGGCGGTTTGGCAAGTCGCTGACGATCTCGACGCTGGAGGCCGTTTTTCAGGGCCGACGCGAACTGTTTCGGGGCTTGGCGATCGACGCGGCGGATTACGAGTGGAAACCGTACCCGGTCATCCGCATCGATCTGGGCGACAAGCAGGCGCGCTCGGCCGAGGAATTGGAGGAAGTGCTCGCGTTTACCGTCCGCGAACAAGCCGCCCGAATTGGCATGAAGGTGACGGCCAACCTTCCTCACCTGCAGTTCCGCGAATTGGTCACGACGCTGGGCCGCGACGAAAAAGTGGTGATCCTGATCGACGAATACGATAAGCCCATCTTGGGCAACATCGAGAACCCGGCCGTCGGTGAGATTTTACAGGTCTTGAAGGCTTTTTACTCGGTCGTGAAGACGTGCGACGCACAGATCCGCTTCGCGCTGTTGACTGGCGTCAGCAAGTTCAGCCGCGTCTCGGTCTTCTCCGATCTGAACAACTTGGTCGACCTGACGATGGACGACCGGTACGCCGACATGCTGGGCTATACGCAGGAGGAACTCGAGCAGAACTTCGGCCCGCACATCGCGCACGTCGCCGCCGGGCGGGGCTGCTCAACTGGCGAGGTGCTCGAGCAGATGCGACAGTGGTACAACGGCTACCGATTCTCGGAGGCCAAGACCTTGGTGTATAACCCCGTTTCGGTGGGCCGGTTCCTCGATACGGGCAAGCTGTCGAACTACTGGTTCGAGACGGGTACGCCCAGCTTCTTGATCAAGCTGCTGAAGTCGGGCCGGCTGAGCATCCCGGAGATCTCGCGCGAACCGTTGGACGAGTTGGCCTTCTCGGCCTATGAGGTCGATCGGGTTTCGGCGCTGCCGCTTCTGTTCCAAACCGGCTACCTGACCA
>REEF01001014.1 GCA_007695205.1 Planctomycetaceae bacterium | reverse complement strand
AGCCCATACAATGCGTACTCGCATCCCGGTACGCTACCTCAACCCGCAGGCCCCGGCCGGCGACGTACAGGCCCGGTAAAGGAACACACTGGGACAATTCAAGTACGGCATTCTAGGCAGGAGGAGAAATGCCCAAGTACGAGGTAAAACAGACCGCTGTCAGTCAACTTCTGGCGGATGTTCGCAGTGACAAAATCGCGATCCCGGAACTGCAAAGGCCATTTGTGTGGAAGACATCTCAGGTTCGCGATCTGATGGACTCTCTCTACAACGGGTATCCGGTCGGTTACCTGATCACGTGGCAGTCAGTAGGGGCAAAGCTCAAGGGCGGGCAGATTGCCGCCCATCAGCAGATACTGATCGACGGACAGCAGCGCGTGACCGCCTTGCGTGCGGCAATTGCCGGACAGCCGGTAGTGGGGCGGCGTTATCAGAAGAAACGAATTGCGATTTCGTTTAACCCCGGCACTGAGGAGTTCGCCACTCAAACACCCGCCATTCTGAGAAGCGGCCAATGGATTCACGATATCGCTGAGTTCTTTTCCGGGACCAGTCAGCTCACCTTTCTCCGTAACTATTTCCAGAAAAACCCAAGTGCGGACGAACGGAGTGTCGAGACAGCGGTTACCAGGCTCGCAGCGATCGAGCATGCGCAGGTCGGGGTCATCTCTCTCGCCGATGGCCTCGATGTCGAGACGGTCGCGGAGATCTTCGTGCGGATTAACGCCAAGGGGGTTCCCCTCTCCAGCGCGGACTTCGTGATGAGCAAGATCGCGACCTATGGCGATGAGGGCCGAAATCTGCGCAAGCTCATCGACTATTTCTGCCATCTGGCGATTGCAGGTCATGCCTTCGAAGACATCCGGGAAAACGACAAGGAATTCGCGGCAACCGAGCACCTGCCGAAAATTGCGTGGCTCAAGAACCAGCCGGATGAGCTGTTTCAGCCCGAGTACACGGATGTTATCCGTATCGCGGGACTGGTGGGCTTCAGTCGTGGCAAGGCGGGTGCGATCGTCAGCGAGTTGTCGGGACTGGATCCTGAAACCAGAAAGATCGACGAGGCCCGCATTCCCGGTGCCTATGCACGCTTCGGCGATGCCCTGGATCAGTTGGTAAGGCAGACGCACCTAGAACGGTTCGTGATGATGATCAAGTCGGCCGGCTTTATCGACGCCAGCATGATCGGATCAAAGAACGCGCTTAATTTTGCCTATGCGCTATATCTTCGTCTGAGAAAAAACAGCGAGCTCACCGAAGGCGATCGAGCACGGATCATCAAACGGTGGCTCGTGATGTCTTTGCTCACAGGACGGGCGGTGGGCAGTTTCGAGTCAACGTGGGAAACTGATCTGCGTCGGATTGCCGAGCACGGAGCGGCAGGATATCTGGGGATTATCGAAGAGTCAGAACTCGGCGAGGGGTTCTGGAATGTGGCGCTCCCGCAGGAGCTCCTCTCCCCAAGCAAGCGCAACCCGGCGTTCCAGACCTATCTTGCCGCACGCGTGAACACTGGCGGCCGCGGATTTCTCTCCAAAACCGTCAGCGTGTCTCACATGATCGAAGGTCACGGCGACCTGCACCATATCGTGCCGAAGAACCATCTTATCAAGAACGGGTTCCCAAAGGAGAATGATTACAACCAGGTCGCCAATTTCGCTTTGACCGAAACGCCGATCAATATCACGATTAAGGATCATCCGCCCAGGTATTACATGGGTTGGGTATCTGAGCAGATTCAAACCGGCGTCCTCCGACTTGGCGAGATCGTCAACTTAGAGGATCTGAATGCCAATCTGGCCGAAAACGCGATGCCAGACTTCATCAGTGAGGTCACAGCGGCCAATTTCCGCGAATTCCTGGAAGCGCGACGAAAGCTTATGGCCGCCATGATCCGTAAATATTATGAGAGCTTGTAGCGCTCGATCGATGGATGTGTGATCGGAAAAGGCGGATCGTAGAGGTCAGGGCCTTCGTCATTTAAAGTGGGTTTTGGGATCGAGCCCGGGGGGCTCCCGATCAGGTAGATCATGGTGATGAAGGTGGTGATGTTGCGATATTCACCGGCTCCGGGCCGGGCCGCCAGGAACAAGCCGTTGAGGCCCTCCAGGCGGGCATTGGTGTAGGTCGATAAGGTACAGCCCGACTTCCGCGAGCGGAATGAGTGGCTGCTCAAGAACGGAGCGGGGCCTGACGTATGAACCGGGTCTTTTTTGGATACGGCGCCGCACCGGCGCCGAGTCGGAGGACGCAATGAGCGAGAGCTTCAAGACCTTGCGACAGGCAGCGGTCGATCTGCTGCAAGAGCTCGGGCCGACCCACTACCAAGAGCTCACCGATCAGGTCCTCGGCCGCGGGCTTGCGACGTCGTCATCAAAGACCCCGGCGGCATCCCTCAACGCGATGATCGCTGTCGACATCAAGCGCAACGCCAACAAGAGCGAGTTCGTGCGGGTCCGCCCGGGCGTGTTCGGGTTGCGAGCCTTGCACGCAGCGGGCGCCAAGGCCGACGTCCCCGCGGAGTCGAAGCCTGATGACGGTACCACCGCAACCGAGAGGGACGAGACCGAACAGCGTGTACGTACGCCGCTGTTTCCCATCTATCAAGAGGTGCGCCACCTGCTCAAGATCTGGCCCGGCCGGCCCCGGAAGCAGATCACCGGCCTTCAGACGACCCTCGGCGAACTCCGTGGGACGCCGCAGAACACGGTGGACTGGACCGATCCCGATGCATGGATCCCGGAGCGACTCTCGGGCGAAGACCAGGACCTCGCGAGAGCCATCTGGATGAAGAGCGGCAAGACGGTCAACCCGCGCCACACCTACGGGCACTGGCTGCTGAGCCAGAAGTACGAGCTCATCGAGGACGGCCCCGACGGACACCTCGCCCTGACCGACCGCGGCCGCGAATTCATCGAGCACGTGGGCGGGGAAGCCGAGGTCTTCCTGGACGAACAGGAGGGCCTGGCGAAGCTCCTCGCGCTGGTCGCCGACAACGGTCCGACTCGGGCCGGCGGCATCCTCGAGGAGTGGACCGAGTACCTCAACCGCCATTCGTCCTTCGGCAGCCCCTCGACCTTCCGCGACACCCTTCGGCGCCGCTTGAACAACCTGCTCGACCGGGGCCTCGTCGATCGTAAGAGCACCATGTACTCAGTGACCGACATGGGGCTGGCCTACCTCCAGCGCGTCGGGACCGAGGAGGCCCTAGGCGGCGACGAGCAGCAGGAGCTCTGGAAGCTCGCCAAGAAGCAGGAGGCGTCCGTTCGTGAAAGCCTTCGCGAACTGCTGCTCGATATGGATGCCTTCGCTTTCGAGCACCTCGTCAAGCGCCTGTTAGAGGAGATGGACTACCAGAACGTCGAGGTCACGACGCGCTCGGGAGATGGCGGCGTGGACGTGGTCGCGGACATCGAGCTCGGCATCACCTCGGTCCGCGAGGTGGTCCAGGCCAAGCGCCACAAGCGAACCATCCAACGCAAGGACCTCGACGCCCTCCGCGGTTCGCTCTACCGCTTCAACGCCGTCCGGGGCACGCTCATCGCCACCTCGCGCTTCTCGAAGGGCACCGAGGAGGCCGCCTTCGCTGGCGGCGCCGCTCCGATCACCCTCATCGATGGCGACAAGCTCATTGACCTACTGATCGAGCATGGTATCGGCGTCCGCAAGCGCACGCTTGAGGTGTTGGCGGTCGATGCCGACGTGTTCGCCGACCTCGAGGGCGAGGCATGATGGCGAGGAAGGCTTTATGAACTTGCATCACCAATGTTCAATTATCGGTGATCTGCGTACCCAGTACACGTTTCAGCAACCGTCGAATGTCATGCCAATAAGGCCGCTCCCTCTTGGTCGAGGGTTTCGGTGATCTCGAACAGATGGCGCACCGACTTGCCAGGTGGTCGAGCTTGGTCACCGGTCACCACCAGGGTGTCGCCAGAACGAATGTGTTCCAGCGTTTCGGCCAGACGGGTTCGCGTCGCAACATCCACCGAGGACACCTGCTCCTGTAGGATCTTCTCGCAACCGGCGACGATGAGCTCGCGGACCTGGGCGTCGATGTTGGCCTTCTGGTCGAGGGGCGGGCGTAGCCGATCAGCATGGGGATTTCTCTGGAATGTCTCATCCGGCTCTTAAACGACGGACTTCTATTGTCTCGAATTCCGGAAATGTACTCCTGCGGGACGTTTCAGGGTGGACAGTGAGACGTCCCGCTAGGGCATGGTCTATTGGGTCCCCCGGATACGGCACTCAGGTCGCTTCCGGCCCTTATGTAAAGCTTTACATAAGAAACAAGCATTTATTCGGCGTGCGCAGCATGACGAATAAATGTGTTTGAACTAAGCCGCTGGGTAGGATGGTCGGGGCTGACTCTTTATTTAAGGGGAAAGTATTCTGTCCGGCCCTGTTTCTTATGGAAAGCTTTCCATAAGGGTCGGATGCGACCCTTACCCGTCCCCCAGGCTGCGGCAGCGAGCCACCGCAATCTGATCGAAA
>REEF01001013.1 GCA_007695205.1 Planctomycetaceae bacterium | reverse complement strand
GTGCGTGAAGGAGGTGATGGAACCTCCAACTCCGACCACAAACCCAGTCAGCGTTCCGGCGATGTCTGCCGATGCAAAGCGCAGTGGCAAGCATCATCGCTCGGGTCAACGACGGGTTCGGGAATGCTTTGCCGGAACTGCTGGTTAGTTGGCATCCACGGCACCAGATCATAGCCTTTGCTTGTTGGGAATCTGAATCGCGCGCTTGCATGCCCACCTTTCCTGTTGATGGCGGCTAAAAACCGTCAGAAAACGCGGCCTCATTTCGTCTGAGGGCCTCCATTTCTTTCGACGTAACCGTCGTCCGGTAAGGGTGAGCAGCCGTTTTGGCGAAAGCATGGTTGGGGAGTCGCTGGTCGGCAAGGCCACGAAAACGGCACTGTTCTAGTCTGCGATCACATCTGGTGGTGGCAAAAGCGGTTTGAGGATCCCTCTACTTCGCAACCAGTAGTACAATTCGCCGCCCCTGATTAGATCGACAATAGGTGGGTGGCACCAATCATATTGGCACGGCGGGGAATTCCGTTTGGTTTTGAGTATCCTGGCTAGGAAGTTTGGAACGACCATCCTACAATTCGCAAATTCAGGGTCGGTTGTCATCGGGAGTAAAGCATGCAATTGGACATTCTCGCCCAGCCAGCATCGCGTCTGGATCTATCTGCCGGCACGGCGTCCATTCTTCGGCGACCCTTTGCTGTTGGGGAACGTCATTCGCGAGCCCCTTGCTTTGCGAGGGGGACACGCCACTCGTTCGTTTGGTGTGCCGCGCTCTGAGTCGAGGTTGCGATGCGAATTTGGTAAGCCTTCAGTCGCGGAGATTATAGATGCGGCGAACTCAGCGAAGAAGTTCTCAAACAGGAGGGCGTCGATGGCGGTCCTGATCGTCGTTGACAACCCGGCCAAATGGCCCTTTGCCATCACCGGTGTGGACGTGGTGGAAGCCCGGTCTTATTTGACGCGGCCTGATTACAGCGAAATGCGCGGCGTCAAATTGATCAATCTTTGTCGCTCGTACTCGTATCAGACCAGTGGTTACTACGTATCGTTGCTGGCCGAGGCCCGGGGTCACAAGCCCTTGCCTAGCGTGACGACGATCCAGGACATGAAATCCCAAGCATTTGTTCGCCTGGTGTCCGATGATCTGGATGACTTGATCCAGCGGAGCCTGGCGCCGATCCAATCCGAGAAGTTCACGCTGAGCATCTACTTTGGTCGAAACATGGCAAGGCGTTACGACCGACTTAGTCTACGTCTGTTCAATCTGTTTCAAGCGCCGTTGATCCGCGTCCAATTCGCTCGCAACGGAAAGTGGACGATTCGGAGCGTCGCGGCGATCGCCACCAACGAGGTTCCCGAGTCGCATGCTGGATTCCTGGTCGACGCGGCGACCGAACACTTTGCGGGACGCGGCCGCCGTTCACCGCGCCGTGTTCGAGCGCGTTACGACATAGCCATCTTGCACAATCCCCAGGAAAGCAATCCGCCGTCCGACGACAAGGCGCTGCGCAAGTTCGAACGAGCCGGAGCGGCATTGGGTCTGAGTTGCGAGCGGATCACCCGCGATGATTACGCTCGATTGGCCGAATTCGATGCCTTGTTCATCCGCGAGACGACCTATGTCAATCATCACACCTACAGGTTCGCTCGGCGAGCCGCCAGCGAAGGGCTGGTGGTGATCGACGATCCGGATTCCATCGTTCGTTGTACGAACAAGGTGTTCCTGGCCGAACTGCTGCGCCGCCACCGGTTGCCCATGCCCCAGACCATGGTAGTCCACAAAGGCAATATGGATGGTGTGGCTTCCGCGATGGGTATGCCCTGTATCTTGAAACAGCCGGATAGCGCATTCTCCATCGGGGTGGTCAAGGTCGACACGGAACAGCAATTGAACGATGAACTGAAGCGGCTGTTGACCGACTCGGAACTGGTAATCGCTCAGAGCTTTCTGCCGACCACCTTCGATTGGCGAATCGGCATCCTGAACCGTCGGCCGTTGTACGCTTGCAAATACTTTATGGCGCCGCGCCATTGGCAGATCATGAAGCACGAAGGCCAAAAAACGCGATACGGGAAATGGGAGACGTTGCCGGTGGAATTGGCGCCGCGCTCAGCGGTGCGGGCGGCGTTGAAGGCGGCCAATCTGATCGGCGACGGACTGTACGGGGTGGACGTCAAGGAGTCGAATGGCGAATTCTACATCATCGAGATCAATGATAACCCAAATATCGAAGCCAGGGTCGAGGACGCCATCTTGCGCGATGAATTGTACACCAGAATCATGAGCGTCCTCCTGAACCGTATCGAACATAGAAAATCGGGATACCAGCCGGCATGAAATGTCGCCCCGAATTTCATCTGTTCGAATGCTTTGGCGTCGAGTTGGAATACATGATCGTCGATGCCCAGTCGTTGGCGGTGCTGCCCGTAACCGATCGCGTGCTGTGGACCGTTGCCGGCGAGTATCTTTCGGAGATCGAGCTGGGCTCCGTCTCCTGGTCGAACGAACTGGCGTTGCATGTCATCGAGTTGAAGACGACAAAGCCTGCCAGCAATTTGGAGGGCTTGGTGGCCGAGTTTCAAGAAAACGTCGGCCGCATCAATCAGATCCTCGCTCCGCTGGGCGGACGGCTGATGCCGACCGCCATGCATCCGTGGATGGATCCGCACCGCGAGATGCGATTGTGGCCGCATGAACACAGTCCCATCTACGAAACCCTTCACCGAGTCTTCGATTGCCGTGGGCACGGGTGGGCCAATTTGCAGAGCGTGCATTTGAATCTGCCGTTCGTCGGCGATCAGGAATTCGCGCGGCTCCATGCCGCGATCCGCTTGTTGCTGCCGATCATGCCAGCACTGGCGGCTAGTTCACCCGTCATGGATGGCCGGATCACTGGTCGATTGGACAACCGGTTGGAAGTCTATCGCCACAATGCTCGCCGAATCCCCCGTGTTTCCGGGGCAGTGATTCCGGAACCGGTGTTTTCCAAACAGGCCTACCAGCAGGAGATCCTCCAGCCCCTGTACCGCGACATCTCTCCGCTGGATCCTGGCGGCATCGTGCAATTCGAGTGGCTAAATGCGCGGGGAGCCATCGCACGGTTCGACCGTAATACGATCGAGATCCGTGTCTTGGACGTCCAGGAGTGTCCGCGTGCCGACTTGGCGGTCTGCTCGCTCCTAAGCCGAACGCTTCAAGCGATGTGCGACGAACGTTGGATCGGGCTAGATCAGCAGAAATCGTTCCAGACCGAATTGTTGCAAGCGATTTTCCTGGATGGAATCCGATTCGCAGAAAAGGCCCCGATTCGTGATGCGGATTACTGCGCGGCGTTTGGTTTCGAAATACCCGCACAAGGAACGTGCACCGCCGGTCAATTGTGGCGACACCTGTACCATCAGGCCCACGCCAAGGTTCCTTTCCCTTCGGAAATCGATGCCGCGCTGCGAATCATCCTAGACAACGGTTCGCTGGCAACCCGCATCGCGGGCTCCTTGGGCGATCATCCATCGGATAAGCTGACCCAGTGTTACCGCCGATTGTGTGAATGTCTGAGCGAAGATCGCATGTTCACCCCCGACTGATTGGATACGGAAAAGGATGGCTACCATGACTCGCAGGTATCTGGCGTTCGACATCGAAACGGCCAAGGAAACCGTTGGGGACGACTGGGACTGGTACTCGCAACGACCGCTTGGGATCACCTGCGCGGCAGCGTTGTCGTCCGATGCCAAAACGCCCCAGTTGTGGCACGGTGTCAACAAGGACGGTACGCCCGCCCGACAGATGTCTCGCCAGGAAGCCAAGGGACTGGTTCAATATTTGGTCTCTCAGGTAGCCGCCGGTTACACGCTGGTGACCTGGAACGGACTGGGGTTCGATCTGGACATTTTGGCCGAGGAGTCTGGTGCTCGAACCGAATGCCAGGCTTTGGCCAGCGAGCACGTGGATTTGATGTTCCACGTCCTCTGCGTCAAGGGGTTTCCCGTCGCCTTGGACAGAGCCGCCATGGCGTTGGGGATCCCTGGGAAGCCGGCGGGAATGTCAGGGATGCTCGCCCCGCAACTCTGGGCCGCCGGACGGCACCAGGAGGTGCTTGATTATGTTGCGCAGGACGTCCGTATCACCTTACAGGTCGCCGAATTGTGCGAAAAACGACGCCGTTTCGCCTGGGTGACTCGCAAAGGAGCCGTCAGCTCGATGGCTCTGCCCAATGGTTGGCTGACCGTCGACCAGGCGCTTCGCTTGCCCGAGCCCGATACATCCTGGATGAGCACCCCCATACCCCGAACGCGGTTCAGCAATTGGTTGGAACGCCCTTAGTCCCTCCAAAAGCAGTACTTTCGCGCATTGCGGTCGGATTCTGATCAATTCAAATAGGTGGGTGGCACCTAACGTTCCCCGCGTCCAGTGAGCACAGCCGCCGTTGAAGGAAGCCCAGTCCTAGTCATGTCGCATCCCGAGCTTGCGCCGATCGACTATGCGGCCCTCCGCGCGC
>REEF01000971.1 GCA_007695205.1 Planctomycetaceae bacterium | reverse complement strand
GAATCCGGTCGCCGGGTCCATCCCGATCTCACGCAGCCAGCCCGCCATCGCGTCGTCCATCGGGTGCCCGACGCGCGGCGAGAGCCGCAGAAGCGTATTCAGGGTCGTGAAGTAGGCCTTGGCGTCAGTCAGCTCGGACCGGGTGAAACGGGGGAAATCGTCCGGATCGGGCTTGGGCCGGGTGACCTCGGCCGCGCCCCACTGGCTGAGCGGGACGAGCCGGATCTGCTTCTGCAACGCCACCGCCGCCGGCAAGTCCGCCGCGCCGTCCACCGCGATGCGGGGGAGCGTCCAGATGATCGGCGTGCTCATGTCGATCCGCTGGACCCCCTCGGGCAGCAGCCCTTGCCATCCCGGCGGGCACAAAGCGAAGGCGCCGCCGCGTGCCCCGACGGTGTCCCAAGACAGGTTGGCATCAAAATCGTGCCGCATGTCGCTCACGGGGACCCAATACTGCCGGTCGCCCATCGGCGGGATCACCAGGATGATCGGCTCCGCCCGGAGGTCCAGGAAGGCCCGCAGGTAGATCGTGTCGTTGTTGGGGGTGATGACCCAGTCGTCCTCGCTGGTGATGAGACGGTCGAAGACGAAGAACTCGTTCAGCGTCCGGTCGTGGCCGCGTTCGGGGTCGAAAGACGTTTCCCAGAGCGTCCGGTACAGATCCATCAACGGAAATCCGCTGATGTAGGTCTGAACCCCGATCGCGTAGGCCAGGTTCTCGTCCTGGGCCGGCTCGGTGGCGGTTGCCGGTGTCTGCCATGCAGGCAAAAGCGTCAGCGCCAGCGAGATCGCCAAGCCCGGGATTGTGCGACATTTCGTTATCATGGTTTCACTCCATTTCGGTTGTACGAGGCTGTTCATCTATTGCATCTCTTTGCTATCAGCACGACCCCTTCATCGCAACGCCGTATGCGGGGCCGTCCTTTATTTTCGATTCCGTTCGATGCCGGGCCGCCCCGTGCAGAGGCAGCCCGGCGTTCGGTCACTCGGGGATGCCGCGGCCGATAGCGGCCTCGAAGGGATCCTGGCTCGCGAACTCCGTACCCAGCTTCGTTCCCGGCATGATCTCAAAGCGCGGGTCGAACTCGACCATCAGCGCCGCGAGCTTGCCGAGGATCGACACGTCACCCTCGACCTGTGCCGTGCCGTCGGCGATCAGCGCCTCCAGCGTCGCCTCGCCGGCCATGACCCGTTCGAGGTCGGCACGGTTCACCGTCAGCGTCAGGTCGGCGTCGTCGGAGCGGTAGCCGGCGAGGTTGTTGAGCGTCGCGTTGGAGAGCTCCACGAGGAACGTCTCGCCGGTGTCGGGCGTGACGAGGTTCATGGTGAAGCTCAGGCCTTCGGCCCGGCTGCTGTCCATCTTGATGCCGAGGAAGTTCAGGAACAGCTCGGTGGACATCCCCCGGACCACGTCGGCGCCCGGACTGACCACCGCGCCCTGCGGGATGCCCGAGCGCAGCTCGTAGGCCGCGGCGAGGTAGGAGTTGCGGTGCCCGCCGCATTCGGCCTGATAGCCGAGCTGCTCGAAGATGTCCGCGAGCAGGCTCTTGCCGGCCTGGTTCTCCGGCTCGGCATGGACGAGACGGTTCACAATCTCCATCGCCAGCAGGTAGTCGCCGGCGTTGTAGAGCTCCTGCCCGCGCGCGAGGATCCGCTCGGCCCCGCCCATCATCTCGACATAGAGCGGCGCCGAGTCCTCGGGCGACAGCGGTACCAGATTGGCCGGATTGCAGTCCCAGAAGCCGAGGAAACGCTGCACCACGGCGCGGGCGTTGTGCGTGATGTGGCCGTGATAGCCGCGGACGAACCACTTTTCCTCCAGCGACTGCGGCAGCTTGTAGACGTTGTGGATCTGGTTGATCGTCACGCCCTGGTTGGCGTGGTGCAGCGCCTGGTTGTTGAGGTTGGCGTAGATGTCGCGATGCGTCCGGATCACCTCGGCCACCCGCTCGCGCCCGAAGCGCGGCCAGTTGTGCCCGCCGCACATCACCTCAGTCTCGGGGCCGAAGCGCTGGAGCGTCTCGTTCAGCGACTTCGACCAGGCCAGCCCGTCGCGCACCTGCGCGCCCCGCAGCGTGTAGAGGTTGTGCAGGGTGGCGAAGATCATGTCGGCGACGAACAGCACTTTCATCTGGGGGAAAAAGACGTTCATGGTGCGCGGCGCTTCGGTGTTCGGCGCGTTCTGGAAGACGACGCGGACGCCGTCGACCTCCGCCTCCTCGAACTTGCCCGAGATCAGCCGCGTGGGCGCGATCAGGCCGGTCGTTCCGGCGGGAACCGCGGCCGCGGGGCCGATCCCCACGAAGCCGTGCGGGCTGGGCGGCAGCAGGACGCCATACTGGTAGAACAGCCGCCGGTTCATCGCGTTGCCGGCAAAGACGTTCTCGGAAACCGCGAAGTCGAGGAAGCCCTCGGGCGCGATGATCGGCACCCGGCCCGAGGCGACGTCGTCCGCGTCAAGCGGAATGCCGCGCACACCGCCCCAATGGTCGATGTGGGTGTGCGAGTAGATCACCGCCGAGACCGGCAGGCCCTCGCCCACGTGCGCCTGCAGGAGTTCCCACGAGGCACGCGCGGACTCGGTGGTCGTGATCGGATCGACGACGATCCAGCCGGTCCGGCCGCGCACGAAGGTGAGGTTGGCAAGGTCGAGGCCCCGGGTCTGATAGACCCCGGGCGCGACCTGGTAGAGGCCGTAGTTATTGTTCAGCCGCCCGATGCGGTGCAGCGAGGGATGGATGCTGTCGAACGGCTCCTGCTGGTCCAGGAACTTGAATTTGGCCATGTCCAGGGCGACGTTTCCCGCATCGGCCATGATCTGCAGCTCGGGCGGAGCGGCGATGAAGCCGCGGTCCCATTCCTCGAAATCGCTCTCGTCGGCGAAGGGCAGCGCGGCTCGGGCCTCTTTCAGCACCCGCACGGTATGGACCGAGGGCGCCTTGCCCTTGGGGTGGAAATGTCCCTTGTGCGGTTCGGCGGGGAGGATGGCGGTTTCGTCGGCCCCCGCGGCGCTTTCCAGCATGAATGATCCGCCGACGGCGAAGGCGCCCGCGGTTATCGGCACGGTCTTGATGAAGTCACGTCGTGTTTGCATCGGTTCTCTTTTTCTTGAAACAATCTAAACAATCGGCCTGAAATGATCGGAGTCAGAGCCATCCGAGCGATTTTGACTTTCATGTCTCTTTGTTTCCTAGGTTAAGTAGCGGTGTCTCGGAAAGCGAACGATTGCTCGGCGGGATGAAGATCTCCGTCCTTACCACCGTATGTTAAGAAAAAAAAATCAGGCGTCTACGTAATTTCGGCCGGTTGCGATTTCGGCTACAATTTTGGGAGTTGGCCCTTCGAAACACATGGAAACCAAAAATGAACCGACTCTTCTTCAACGAGTACGAGGCCTTCACCGCGTCGGTGCAGGAGGCGTCCATGACGATGCGGATAACGTCATTGGAAGAGACGAAATGGACCTTGCAATTTGCGGTCGCCGGCTCCCTGCGCTTGCAGCAAGGTTACGAAGGGGGCGGCAGCATTGCGGAGGGGGCAACCTTCAGCGACGGGTGGCTGTTTTACCAGCAGTCGCGCCCAGGCCATACCAATGGGCAAGTCGCCACTCAGGATGAAGTTTTTGCGGTACCGCCGCGGAGCGAATTCTGTTTGGTTTGCCATCCTTGTCACGATTGGCTGACAGTCTTTATCCCAACTTCATTACTTGTTTACTTTACCCCAGAGCTGGGGTTCGCATCATCCGCCAGACCGCAGTTGCTCAGACCGCCGCCACACGTCACTCTACGCTTCACGTCGTTGGTCCGCCGTTTCGTGGGCGCTGCTGAATCCCGACCTCAGCTTTGGAGTTCTCCGGTTGCCCTGGAGTCATTTCAGAATGAATTGGTGGCGGCGGCCAAGGAGCTTTTCATCAGGAACCAGCATTCAACAGGTCGTCACTCCGTTCGTTGGCTTCGTCAAGCGAAGTCAGCAGTAGAACTTGCCAGCAGTGATCCCGACCTGTCACTGTCCATCTCGGAACTGGCGCAAACAAGCGGTGTGCCTGAGCGGACTCTCCGCACCGCGTTTCAAAGATGTTTTGGCCTGTCGCCCGTCGAGTTGCTGCGCATCCTGCGGTTGCATCAGGCTCGGCGACTTCTTCTTGCAAGCTGTCCAGACCAGACGACCGTCACCCGGATTGCCTTCGGGCTCGGTTTTTGGGATCTCGGGCGATTCGCTGGCGCCTATCGTGAACTGTTCGGGGAACTTCCCTCTGCGACGCTGCGGAAGCCCACTCGGATATCAGCCAGCATACGGCAGCCTGGCTAAGGATCGGCAAATGAATCCGTATCGCGCCAGCGCGGAAGGGGTCGGGAGTGGCGTGTTCAATTTGTCGCGTCTTCGGTTGATTTCGAACTTCGTCGCGATGCCGGTTCCGTTCCATTACCGGTTACCCTGAACACCTCTCGCTCCCCACCGGTCCTGCACCGGTGGGAGCCCGGTTTGGAAACTACTCGCTCCC
>REEF01000420.1 GCA_007695205.1 Planctomycetaceae bacterium | reverse complement strand
AGAACGGTCGTGGGTTGAGCAGTTCTTTGGCGCAAACCGACCGCGCGGTGATCGCCTTGGTCGACCACGAAGGCCCCTCGTATGCCCTTGCCGTAGATAAGCAGACCGGCCAGAACCTGTGGAAAGCTGATCGAGGCAAGCGGAGTTCGTCCTGGTCCTCGCCATTGGTCGTCCCAGGGTTCGGGCGACCGCTGGTGGTCCTCAGTTCCAGTGGCACGGTCGAGGCCTTGGATGGCGAGACCGGACGTTGGCTCTGGGGCCTTCGCGGATTGGTGGGCAACCACATCCCGTCTCCGGGATTCTCGGGCAACCGGCTGTTCGTGGGCGCGTGCGAAGCCGAGCATATCCCGATGAATCCGCGGGACATCAGCCGGTCGAACTGCTGTCTGAAGCTGACCCAGGTCGAAGGTCAGACGACGGCTGACATCGTCTGGGAAGCGAACCGAGCGGTCTCGTACTATTCCACGCCGCTGGCCTATCGGGGCTACGTGTACTACGTGAACAAGGTCGGTATGCTGTTTTGTCTGGACAAGCAAACCGGCGAACAACATTACGTCGAGCGGATCGGCGGGCCCTGCTGGGCGTCGGCGATCGGCGCTGGCGAGTACGTCTACCTGTTCTTGAAGAAGGGCCAAGTGGCCGTGATCAGGCCGGGGCCGGAATTCGAATTGGTGGCTTTGAATCGCGTCTGGGCCGAAGACGAAGATCCGCCCATGCACCTACCGCTGCCGATCCCTGCGGGCTTCCGCCTGCCGAAGGACGTACCGTTGGATTTGGACAGCATGGACGAGAGGCTTTTGCGGCGGATCTTTGCCTACGGCGACCCGATCCTGTACGGCGCGGCGGCGGTCGAGGGCCATCTGCTGCTGCGGACCGGTGAAGCGCTGATCTGCATACGAAGCGAGTGAGCGCCGCAATGGTCTCCGGTTCCGACGACGGGGACCGCCTCGCCAACCCCGCAGGGATGCCAGCGCGAATGTGCTGCGATCCCACTGGTGCCGATAAGGACGAAAACCATTCGATTTGAAAGTCTACGTCTTACGGCTGCTTTCCCATTTGGTTCCACATCTCTTCCTCCGTTGGCGCAAAGCGGATTTTCAGGTAGATCTCCGCCAAGGGGATCTGGCAGCCGATCGATGGCAGAACAAGCATGTCCTCCAGTCCACGTTGCTCCGTCAGCAGCCACTGGTCCGAATCCTGACGTACGTAGTGCTCGACCAGCGGACGGTCTTGGCTGACCAGAATGTACTCCTGAAACGACGCCAGACGCCGATAGTGCGTCCACTTGCCGCCCCGGTCGTAATCGGCCGTCGACGGCGAAAGAACCTCGACCAGCACCGTCGGGTTCAGCAGCGTGTCGACCTCCGCGTCCTCGAACTGCGGCTCGCCGCACGCGACCGTCACATCCGGATAGGTGTACAGTCCCGTCGGACTGACCTTCACCCGCATGTCGGCTTGGTAAACTTCGCACGGGCGCTGCCTCAATTGCTCCCGCAGCTCAGCGAACACATTGCCGGCAATCAGATTGTGCTCGCGGCTAGCACCTGACATGGCGAACATCTCGCCGCGCAAGTACTCGCTCTTCGTCTCCGCGCGCCGCTCGCGAGCCAGATACTCCTCGGGCGTCAAAAACGACTTGGGCACAGCGGACATAAGTGGAGTCTCCTGGAGAGAAGGAACTGTCTTGCTCGATTGTACTGTCGTCTGCCTTCCGACGTCCAGCCATCAACCGGGCGAATCCAGCCGTCGCACGATACCCGCTTTGCATCGATCACCTCAAGGTGTAGAATGAGAAACTGGAAGTCGAGGTGACCCAAGGTCGTAATCACTGTCCTGCAACCCCTGGCAGGAGAAGACCATGGACATGTTTTGTTATCAGTGTGAACAGACTCGGGATGGCACAGGCTGTTTGAAGCGAACCGTTTGTGGCAAAACGCCAGAGACGGCCGCACTGCAGGATTTGGTCGTCCACTCCGTGAAAGGCATTTCGCAGTACGCTCACCGGGCCGCTGAACTCGTTAAGCGGGACCCGGAAGTGGACCGTTTTGTGATCGAGGCGTTGTTTGCTACGGTGAACGATGTTCCAACTCTTGTCGAGCCGCGTCTCTAGGTTCCTGTTTGCCGTAAGCATCTACATTTTGGCGCCGCCACGTTCCGCACCAACCACAGCAGCCCGTTTTCCGAATGCTGGGGCGGCTGGTACGTCACCGGAACCCACGGCGCTCAGCGACACATGGGCAATGTGGTAGCGACCGACGAAGACCATCCTGAGAATCTGGACCGTGAAGCGGGCGCGAACATCACCGGACGCAACACCAGCGAGACCTACTCGCACCTCTCGCCCGCATACCGACAGGCGATCCTGGAAATCTTGCGAGACACGAAACCGGGCCTGCCGGATTATTGGACGGCGACTTGATTCCAGGTCGGGAGTCGTTTGCCGGCAATGCCGAACTCCATGGAAAACGATTTCTCCGAAAAGGACTGCCGATCCCTTCCGTGCCGCTCGCGGATTCCTTTCGCGCTGCCTACCAGCGGTCGGCGCGGTCGAGGAGGCCGTCCAGGTGCAGTTCGAAACCGGGGAGCAGGGGCGTTGCGTAGATCTCGCCTTCGCGCACCACTTGTTGGCTGGTGTCAGAGTCGTGCCGGCGATGGACGGTCAGGCATCGGGCGAAGCGGTCGATGATCCAGTATTCGCGCACTCCGGCGGCCAAGTACTCGTCCCGCTTCTCCTGGTAATCACGGATCACGCTGCGTTTTCCGGCCGAAACGAATTCGACGACGATTGCCGGGACCTCGCCTTCGAGCGGATCGCGTCCGAGCCCCGCGTAGATGACGCGATCGGCGCGGCGGCGTTCCGTGGGCGTGACGACCGTCTCTTCGGGGAACGTCGCGTCCAGCACGCCGCCTTGCGGGTGGCCCTCCTGGTAGTTCCTTAACCAGTGGCCCAGTTCTTCGTTCGGATCACGTTCTTTGCGCAGCGGTGGTGGGGATACAACCAGAACTCCGTGAATCAGTTCGTAACGCCAGCCTTCCTCGAACTCGGCAGCATCGAACTCGGCGGGAGTCAGCGAGACGCCGGACGAGTGGGGCTCCAGATACAGTCGGGGGATCTCTTGCACGAGAGCGGACATTGACACCTCCTTGGTTTGGTCTTCTCAGTCTACGCAGAACGGGGGCCAAAGTCAAACTGACCAGCAGCGCCGCCGTGGGAAAACTCACGCATTTTGCAGAGATCATTCCCAGAAGCGCCGAGCGGAAGATTCGTCCGTTCATGCCTGTAATCGCCAAGGTACGGTGTCATCGCGAGTCTGCCCAGCCGAGGTGTTCCAACGATGCCGAATACCGTTGGCCGCCTTGCAGCACGCCTATCCCGACGGCCGATTCGAAGTCCGCCGGTTCCGCCCAGCAGAACAAAGCCCACGTCGGCGTGTACGCCTCGGTGATTCGAGCCGGCCTCGCTCGCCGCGGCGATGTGATACGTTTCGCTGACTGAACCGATCGCAGCAAACAAGCTCGCTCTTGAGGTTCATGCACTTTCCGGCCGATCCAACTCGGCGAACAGATCCTCAAGCGGCAACTCGAATCCGGGAAGCACATCGCCACCCGTCAGCGTCCCGGTCGGATCGATCACCGAGAATTCCCCGGCCGCGTGGTAGATCCGCGCGGTGCGAGTGCGGGGATCGATGATCCATGCCAAACGCGTTCCACCAGCGAAGTAATCGTCCATCTTGTTCTGCATCTCTTGTTCCGTGTTGCTTTCCGAAAGCACCTCGACCGCCAGGTCGGGCGAGACGGCGGGTACCGGAACGCGGTTCTCGGGCAGACGGTCCCAGCGGATGAACGAGACATCAGGAATACGGATCCGGTTCCCCAGGATCCGGAGCATCCCGGCTTCACCGGCCACGATCCCCAGGTTGCGGCCCTTCAGGTACTCTCGAAGAAAGCCGCCGACCGCCAGCGCCAACGCAGATTCATAGAAGCCCATCGGTTTCTGCACCAGAATGCCATCGATCAATTCGCACAGACGTCCAGTCCGCGCGTGGACATCGAGCACATCCCTTTCGGTGGCGAGCCCCGGCCAAGGATACAGGTGGATCCGCCCCAGCGGAATCCCGCCCAGCCGTCGCTGCAGGTCCGCGAACGTCCACTCCATCGGAAACGCGGACACCGAACTCGCAACCACCGGCGCTCCAGCAGTCGAAGGTGGACACAAAGCCGTTGCCATCAGCGAATCCTCCCATCATTCCACGCGTCATTCATCTCCCGTATTCTAGGAAATCCGCGCAGTGATTCCTAGCTGTACCCCGTCACCTCGCGATCGGTTGCACGCACCGCACGATTATCCACGTCGGGAAAGAGTTTTCCACCCCACGTTCCTACTGCTTGCGGGTTCGACGTGCTCGAAGGCACGGGGAAAGGGATCAGGTGAAAGATCAGGGGGGCAGGTTCGGACGCGGCCGGTTAAGGGTGCGTACCAAGATGTATTCCGAGTCCTCGTGGA
>REEF01000480.1 GCA_007695205.1 Planctomycetaceae bacterium | reverse complement strand
GGATATCCACGGGTCGATCGCGCATGCCCAAATGCTCCAGTCCGTGGGCTTGATCAGCGATCAGGAGCGTCAGCAGATTCAGGACGTCTTGCAAGAGATCCAGCGAGACATCCAGCAGCAAAAATTTTCGTGGAGTGTCGAATTGGAAGACATCCACATGCATATCGAGCAGGCGCTGATCAACCGCTTGGGGGATATCGGCAGGAAACTGCACACGGGGCGCAGCCGCAATGATCAGGTTTCTACCGATTTACGGCTTTGGGTTCGCGATGCGATCGATCGAGTGGACGGGCAATTGGTCGCGTTGCAACTCGCGTTTGTGGGGCGTTGCGACAGAGACGCGGACGTCATCCTTCCGGCGTATACTCACCTGCAACGCGCGCAACCGGTCCTCGCGCCGCATTATTGGCTAGCCTATTGCGAGAAATTCGAACGCGACCGGGGCCGCTTAGCCGATTGTCGAAAGCGGGTGAATCAGTGTCCGCTGGGCGCGGCCGCCGTGGCCGGCACCAGTCTACCGATCGACCGCCAGGATGTGGCGCGGCGTTTGAGTTTCGATTCCGTAGCTGCTAACAGCATGGACGTATCGAGCGACCGCGATTTTGTGCTCGAAGCCGCTTTCGTGCTGGCCATGATCGCCGAACATCTGGCGACATGGGCCGACGAATGGATTTTGTGGTCGACGGTCGAGTTCGGGTTCATCCGATTACCGCAGGAATTTTGTACGGGGTCGTCGATCATGCCTCAAAAGGTCAATCCGGATATGCTGGAATTGACGCGAGGCAAGACGGCACGGGTTATCGGGAATCTGCAAACACTGCTGGTCCTGATCAAGGCCCTGCCCCTGGCCTACAACCGGGACTTTCAGGAGGACAAGCCGGCGCTGTTTGATTCGTTTGATACGGTCGAGGCCTGCCTGCAACTGGCTCCGTTGGTGGTCGAGGGCATGCGATTGAATCGATCGGCAATATCGGAACGATTGGAACGTGGGTACCTGGATGCCACGTCGTTGATGGAATACTTGATCCGTCAAGGCGTGCCCCAAAGGACGGCTCATCACTGCGTCGGGCAGTTGGTGGGATTGGCGATCGAGCGTGAATTACGCTTGGCAGAGTTATCGCTGGAGGATTTTCAGCGAGTCTGTCCGGAATTGGACAGCGGCGTTTACGAATTTTTGGGAGTCGAAAACGCTGTTCGAGCTTATCTCAGTTATGGATCTTCGGCTCCGCAGGAGGTGGAAAAGCAGATCGCGCGTTGGAAAGACAAGCTAAGTTTGAGTATCCTGTAAATAATGCGAAAGCAACCACGCATGCGATTTCCCCTGTTGGCGGCTCTGCTGCTGGGCCTGATGCCTGCGGCGACCGCTCAAGACGCCTTCGATCCGTTCGGAATCCCGCAGGATGCCGACCCGTTTGGTGCTGCGCCTGCAGTCCCCGGGGCGGGTGCCGGATTCGACGCGGCCGATCCATTCGGAGCAGCCGATGTAGCCGACCCGTTCGGCGTCCAGCCTAAGCCGCCCGCAGCCAAACCGGCAGATCGAACCGATCCGGAGGACACGGCGGAACGCGGTCGCGGTGTGCCGATCGGTCCCGACGAGCGTGATCCGGTGGTGCTGGCCATTCGGGATATGAGCCCGACCGAGCCTAAGGACCTGATGTTTGCCGTCCGTGCGCTGTTCGACATCGGCCGTACGGACGAGGCGAAATTCTTTTTGATCCAATTGATGGAAGCGGAACCGGACGAGCAACAACTGGAGCGGTTTTTCAACGAGTATGGCGAGGCCCTGTTTTTCCGCTTGCGTCAAGATCGACGCATGGCGCCCGAAGGTGCTGAGTTCGCCGCGACGGTCACCCAGGCGGCTCGACGGCTGGCGCATCAGCCTGAGCGGATCCAAGGTCTGGTCGAACGACTCAGTGACCCTTCCCCGATCCGACGCCAGCGAGCTATCGATGCGCTGCGGCGTTTGCACTTGTCGGTCGTAACACCGCTGGTCCAGGCATTGAGCGACGCTGCCCGTGCGGACGAACATGCCGCGATCCGTGCCGCGATCCCTCGTTTGGGAGACCATCTGATCGATCCGATGCTGGGCGCATTGGACTCGCCCGACCCCGCGTTACGAGTTCAGGCGATCCAGGTGCTGGGCCAGTTCCGCAACTCGCGGGTGCTGAGCCGGATCGTGGGACCGTTCGCCGATCCGGACAGTTCCGACGAGATTCGCGATGCGGCGGGCCAGGCGATCGTGAACATCGTCGGCCGACTGCCCGATCGATCGCACGTCACGCAGTTCCTGTACGACCAGGCCAGCGCCTATCTGGATGGCATGCTGCCCGGCCGACTGGATCATGAAGATCGCGTGACGGTTTGGACGTGGGACCAGCAGCAGGGGACGAGTGTCCCGTTGCGTCTCGAGGCGTCGGACGCTTCGCTATGGTACGCGGCCCGCTTGTCCTGGGATCTGTATCGGATCGCCCCGGAGAACGTCGACTATCGCCGCTTGGCCTTGTCCACCAACCTGCAGTGGTCGAAGACCCAGGCCGGCTTGGACCAGCCGTTGGATTTGAGTGAGGGCTCGCTGGCCGTTCAGGTGGCCGACGTGGGGGTCGACGCCTTGGAGGATGTGCTGGTCCACGCCATGGAAACTCGACGGCCCGTGGCTGCGACAGGAGCGATCGAATTGCTGGGTCGGCTGGGAGATCCCAGCCTGGTCCAATCCAGCAACGGCAAGCCACGCGCCTTGGTGCTGGCGTTGTTGAGCGGCGATCGCCGACTGCGGATGGCTGCGGCCGATGCCATTGTACAGGTCGATCCGCACCGGGCTTACGCCGGATCCAGTTACTTACCCGAGGTGTTGGGACATGTCATCGGCACCGTGGGAACTCGGCGCGCCCTGGTGGTGCATCCTCGTCTGGAAACGGCGCAGAATTTGGCGGGTTTGCTGATGGACATGGGATTCGAGGTCGATTCGGCCACCTCGAGCCGCGAGGCGTTCCGCTTGGCGATCCGGCATCCGGATTACGAATTCGCCTTGATCAGCGACGCCGTGGATCGGCCTCCCGTACGCGAAGCGATCCAGATGTTTCGCAAAGATCCTCGCACCAATCGCTTGGCGATCGGCCTGATGGGACGGCAGGGGACCTTGGAAACGGCCGAGGCCTTTGCGGAAACCGATCCGCTGGTCCTGGCGTTTCCACACCCCATGGACTCGGCCGGGATGTCCTTCCAGGTCGGCCGGCTGCTTCGCATGGTCGGCCGCGAATTGGTCGGGTATGACGAACGGTTGGATCAAGCGGCGCGTGCGATGGACCATCTGTTGCGGCTGACCGAACGACCGGAGATCTACGATTTCTACGATTTTCATCGCCAAATCCAAGCGTACCAGTCCGCGCTGGCAACGCCCCTGTTGGCCTCGCATGCTGCCACGATCCTGGGACGCCTGGGGTCGCCCGAGGCGCAACGAGCCCTGGTGACGATGGCCAGCCAGCACGCCCGGACGCTGGCGGATCGGCGAGCCGCTGCGGATGCGTTCGCCAAAGCGGTCAGCAGACGGGGACTACTCTTGACCCGTGACGAAATTCTGCTGCAATACGATCGTTACAATCGTAGCGAGTTTCTAGACGTTGGGACCCAACAGGTGCTCGGCCAGATCCTCGATGCGATCGAGACCCCCAGTCAAGCGACGACGACGCAGTCGGAAACCGCGGAGCAGGATTCCACCGCGTCTTGAAGCAGTCATTGTCCCGAACGCTCCCGATCTTGGGCCCCGACGGATGCCAGCTTACGGTCCGACCAGTCGCGACGAAAACGACCCCCCGATCCCGGGGATCATCGGCACCAGTCCCGCTATGCAGGAGGTCTATCGACTGACTCGACGGGTGGCTCGCAGCAATGCGTCGGTCTTGCTGTTGGGAGAAACGGGGGTGGGAAAGGAATTGATCGCCACGGCCCTGCACCGCTTGAGTCACCGGGCAACAGGCCCGTTTGTCAAAGTGAATTGCGGCGCGTTGAGTGAGAGTTTGCTGGAAAGCGAACTGTTCGGGCACGTCCGCGGGGCGTTCACCGGCGCTGTTTCCAACCGCATCGGTCGCTTCGAAGCGGCACACACCGGAACCCTGTTCCTGGACGAAATCAACTCGACCACCCCCCATCTGCAGGTCAAGCTGCTGCGCGTGCTGCAAGAACAGGAATTTGAACGAGTCGGTGATACGCAGACGGTGCGAGTCGATACTCGCTTGATCGCCGCCAGCAACCGGGAACTGCTGGACGAAGTCGACGCCGAACGATTTCGCGAAGACCTGTACTGGCGTTTGAATGTGGTGCCGATCGTGATCCCGCCGCTGCGGATGCGGCGCGAGGATATTCCGGATTTGGTCAGCTACTTTCTGAATCATTACAACGAGGCCAACGATCGCTACGTCGCTCATATCCAGCCGGAAGCACGCGAGGCTTTACAGGATTACCACTGGCCGGGGAACGTTCGCGAGTTGCAGAACTATGTCGAGCGCGCTGTGATCA
>REEF01000784.1 GCA_007695205.1 Planctomycetaceae bacterium | reverse complement strand
CGTAGTGGCGAGTTCTGAGAATGTTATTGAAGACGTAGAGAAAGCTGGCTTCTGGAAATCCGCGCCCATCTTTTTGATGCCCGGCGACGGCACGATCACGATCGTCTCGGAGGATACCGAAGCCGTCCAGCAATTGGAAGAACTGCTCCGCACGCTCTTGCCGGGCTCGGGAGAAATCGGCCGGAACATCAGCATGTTTTCGCTCAGGTATTCCAGTGCGGTAGACGTCGCCGATCGTTTGCGTGAATTGTACATGACGACCGGAACCAACTGGCGTCGCGGAATCCAGCCCGTGTCGATTGTTCCGGACGAGCAGTTGAACGCGATCCTGGTCCAGGGCAGCCGCATCGACCGCGAGACCATCGAATCCTTGATACGCACCATGGACACCCCGGATGCTCGGGCCAGCAAACCGAAGATCATCCCGATCCAATACGCGGAAGCTCAAGAGATCGCAACCACGCTGCGCGAAGTGTTTCGCACCCAGATGATGGGTCGAGTAGGAACCGGCGCTACCGCGCGCGGCACAGCCAGAACGGGCAGCCGCATGTCCGCCGAAATCGCCGTCGACGAATCAACCAACTCGCTGGTCGTCGTCGCCCCCTCGCCCCTGCTGGACGAGATTATCGAGTTGGCCGGGGTCCTGGATCGTGGAGCGGAAGAAAACCCAGCTCGCGGCGTGAGGATTATCTCGCTGGAAAAGGCCAACTCAACGCGCGTCGAACAGGCCTTGCAGCGAATCCTGGGCACCGGCCCACCGACGGCCCGTCGAGCAAGATAAGCAACCGGCCAGGCGTTTCTGGTCCAGATCAACGTGCACAACCGTATCCTGCCTGCGATCCGGGAGTGTCGCACAATGCGGGCCGATAAGAGTGCGGCATTCTGACGCACGAGTGCGGCAACTGGTCGCAGAGAGTTCACCGCGATCGCCACGCTTCCAATCTCTCGTAGCCGAATCGAATGGGACGAGAAAAAATCGAAGGCTTCGGAGTGTTCTCACCCGTGTGCGTCGGGCCTGCCGTTTCGTTCCGCGTCGCCGATTCCTTTGCGTGGTTTTTCCCTTGATTGGCACTTGAGTTGCTTCTTTCGGGAAACAACGTTTGGACGTTTGGAGTTTTTGGACCCATCTGGCCGAAAGGATCGTATTATGGCGGTCAATCAGCAAGTTATGAAAGGCTCCTGGAACCAGATCAAGGGGAAGCTGCGTGAGCGTTGGGGACAGGTCACCGAGGACGAGTTGGAAGAGGCTCGTGGCAACGCCGATCAGATCGTCGGATTGATTCAGCAACGGACCGGCGAAACGCGTGGCGAGATCGAAGCCTATCTCGAGCGCGCCGCCTCGGAAGCAGCATCCGTCGTGGAGCGAACCAAAGAGGCTGTCGTCAATACGGTCTGCCAGACGGGTGAGAACGCCCAGGAAATGGCCAGCAGAGCGACTGAATCCGCGCGGGCCGGTTACATGCAAACAGAGCGTGTTATCCGGAGTCATCCCGTCGAATCTTTGGCCGTGTGCTTCGGTGCCGGGATGATCACGGGCGTTGTCATTGGCCTGCTCATGCGTGCGAAATAGACCGATCTATCGGTGAGCGAGGGACTGACGATGAACGGCGTTGCCGAACGCATCCAGCGCCGGATGAACGAACTTCGCGGCCAACTGGATAACGACGTCGAAGAGGTTGTCGATTCGGCAAAGGAACTCACCGACTGGCGGACCTACGTGCGACGTTATCCCTGGGCCTGCGTCGGCCTGGCGGCGGTGATCGGCTATCTGGTCGTGCCCTCACGCTTGGAATTGGAGAGCCCGGATGTCGATACCCTGTTGGAACTGGCGCAGCAGAACAAACTGGTTGTCGATGCAAACCCGCCCCCTCGAAAACGGGAGGGGCTCGCGAGCACAGCGTTCCGATTCCTTTTGCACGCGGCCGGAAGAAGCGCCCTGAGCTATCTGGGGCAGAAAGCTAGTGAATTGGCAGCGCGAGATAGCGACTCAGCAGACGAAAGGAATGAAAGCTCATGATCGATCATCTCAGGAACGAACTGGACTCTGCACGCCAAGCTGAACAAGAATGTTCGCCACGCGGCGTCGCTTCGAAAGCGGATTGGCAGGCCCAGGCGAAGCAGGCCGCCACCCAGGCGGGCAACTTCATCGCAGCCCACCCGGTCGCTTCGATCGCTGCAGCCGTCGCTATTGGCTTGGCTGTTGGATGGTGGGTGAAACGAAAATGAACCGGAACAGTCCACAAGACAGAACCGAGAGGTCCGCTGGAGTCGATGTGGGCAGGTTGCTCCATCGGCTCCTGGATCTGATGGAGTTGCAGGCCGAATTGCTCAAAGTCGACGCCCGCGACGGCTTCCGATCCCTTGCCCCCCCGGCGATTTTCATCGGCGTCGGCGTCATCGCCGCTTTCGCAGGCATCTTCGCCCTGCTGCTCGCGGTGGCGGCGCTGCTGAACCAATGGGCCGGATGGTCGGTGACCTTGTCGCTGTTCACCGCCGGCGTCCTCGGAATGCTGCTCGCCGCCGGGTCCGTCCTGTTCGGATGGCAGCTCACCCGCAAGGCACTGTCCACATTCGACCGCAGCAGGACCGAGTTTCGAAACAACCTCGCATGGCTCAAGACGACGCTGGAGAGTCCGTCTCACGATCGTCGCGAACGCCAAGCAATCCAACAAACCCGATGAAGAGAGGAGCAACCTAGCATGTCTCATTCCCTGACCGAGCAAGAGGAACGACAACGTTACGCCGAGATCGCAGCGGACCAGGACCTGACGGCTTGCGAGGCCGCACTGGCCCTGTTCAAACAGTACGCGAAGCAACGACCGGAAGTCGTCGCACTCTGGAGCTTCGGCCTTGGTTTCGCATTGGGGTGGAAACTGAAAATCTGGTGAGCTGTTCACTTGGGGGACAACCCCCCATGCCCGGCTTCTATGACGACTGGGTCGGTGAACGAGATGGATGCAAAACGCGAGCGTGAAAGAAATGCGGCGGAACAACCAGGGCTTTACAACTCTGAGGGAGGGTCTGGGAAGGTCTTCCGGAAGAGCCTCGTGCAAGCGATCACGATTCTCGTGGTCGTCGGCTTGGCGCTTCTGGCGACGGCGGCGGTCTACATTCTTCTGCTAATCTTCGCCGGTATTTTGCTGGCCGTGCTACTCGTGTTTTTCGCCG
Organism: Planctomycetaceae bacterium; assembly: GCA_007695205.1. Classification (GTDB taxonomy): domain Bacteria; phylum Planctomycetota; class Planctomycetia; order Pirellulales; family Pirellulaceae; genus SKKK01. The sequence goes on along the minus strand of REEF01000784.1, from coordinate 1,349 downwards.
GGCAACTCACCCGTCTGCCCGCGGTGCCTCACTGGCTTGCCGTCACCGTGGTTCTGGTGTTGCTCATGGGCATGCTCGTTCTAGTGGTCAATCTGGTAATTCCGCTCGTCGTCGAGGAAAGTGCCCAACTGGCCGAGCAGTTGGAGAAATCCATCCAGCAGCTTGCGGACTGGGTGCAAGAGTACGCCGACGGAAATTTTCCGGTTGACGATTTTCCGACCGTGGAAGAACAACTGCCCGCCCTCGGCGACTTGTGGAGCGGCGTGACCGGAATCTTCACCACGACCATGGATGTACTCACGAGCGTGGCGATCATTCTGGTGGTCGGCGTCTTCATCGCGTACAGCCCGACGATGCACATGCAGGGGGTCCTCCACTTGGTCCCGCTTGGCTATCGCGCTCGTGCCGCCGAAGTGATGGCAGCCGTTGGTCTTACAGTGCGCTGGTGGTTGCTTGGGCAACTGATCTCGATGGTCATCCTGGCCATCAGCACGTGGATTATGCTGGCTTTTCTGGGAGTGCCTCAGGCATTAATCCTGTCCCTGATCACCGGGATGATGACATTCGTTCCGTACCTGGGGCCGCTGATTGCCCTGATTCCCATCCTACTGGTCGCCTTTCTAGAGTCGCCGCGGTTGGCCCTCTATGTGTTCATCCTGTACATGGTGATCCAGAACGTGGAATCAAACGTGATTATGCCCATCGTATTCCACCGGACAGCACAGATCCCCCCGGCTCTCGGCGTGGTCAGCCAAATCCTCTTCGGCAGCCTGCTCGGTTTTCTGGGCTTCGTGCTGGCCTTCCCGTTGATGGCGGTGATCCTTCAAGCCGTCAAGATGATCTACGTCCAGGACATTCTTGGCGACCAGAGCCTGAACGGTGATGCGTCCTGACCGCGTCGGACCGTCGGAACCGGAAGTTCCAGTCGCCGTCGCACTCGTCACACAGTCGGCCGACGGAACCCTCCGCTAATCAGGCTGACCACAAACTCCACATAGAATGTGTTGTTGGGAGAATGACCCGTGCGGCGAAGCTCGCCGCGCCGAATACGCTTCGAGGGCGGTCGCGCCGCACGGATCTATAATCTGTCGTCTCAGCGCCGACGGTCAAGCCTTTACTGCGTGCCAAGTTCTTCGGCCAATCCGGGATTGGCGATGTTCGGCCAATGGTCATGGTCGAAGCCGGCAGCTTGCTGGATTTGTTCTTGTGAAGCGTCGAGCACCAACTGGAACTCCGTCCAGCCCTCAATCGCCTGGACGGTGAACGCCTGCCAGGGAACCGCAACCAGCGTCTCGCCGAATCCAAGGAACCCGCCGTGTGCTAAGGCACCATAACGGATCTCGCCCGTT
>REEF01000328.1 GCA_007695205.1 Planctomycetaceae bacterium | reverse complement strand
GCCCGTTTGGCGCCAACATTTCATAGAAGGAGAATTACCATGTCAAACCGACGTCAGTTGGTTCGCCAGACGGCCGCAGTGTTGATGGCTCCTGGCCTGATCGTTGACTTGCTGCCACGTTTCGCCGTCCCCGGCCTTCGCGCGCGCGAGGTGGATGCCGCGGCAGACCCGAACAGCCCCCCGAGTCGAGTGGATCGAGCACAAGCAAAGGAGCAATCGATGATGAGACAGATGACGAGGACACTGTGCGTGCTGCCGCTGCTGCTCGCGACGGCCACCGCCACGGCGCAGGCGGAGACGACGCTGCACGTGTCGCCCCAAGGCGACGACGCCAACGCCGGCACGGCCGCCGACGCGGCCTTGCGCACGCCTGCGGCCGCCCAGCAGCGGCTTCGCGAACTGCGGGACGACGACACGCCCGGCCCCTTCACCGTCGTGTTGCACGACGGCGTGTACCGCCTTGACGACACGCTCACCTTCACCGTCGGCGACGGCGGCACGGCCGATGAACCGGTCACTTGGCGAGCCGCGGAGGGGGCGGAGCCGGTGCTCAGCGGCGGCACGCGTCTGCCCGACACATGGCAGGCGCCGGACGAGGGCAATATCTGGACGCTGGAACTGGACGACGTCGCCGCTGGCCACTGGTACTTCCACCAGCTCTGGATCGACGGCCGCCGCGCCACCCGCGCCCGCTATCCCAACGAAGGTTACCTCGGCACGGCCGGTCCCCTGCCGCACATCGAAAACCCCAGGGAGCACCGGGGCGACCGCGAGGCAAGCCTCGGCTTCCGCTATCGCGAAGGCGACCTCCAGCAGTGGGACCATCTGGACGACGTCAATATCTTCCTCTTCCACGCCTGGACCGCCTCGCTGCACTGGATCAAGGAACTGGACACCGACGCCAACGAGGTCCATTTCGTCAACCCCAACGTCTGGCCCGTCGGCTGGTGGGATCGCGAAGACCAACGCTACTACGTCGAAAACTTCCTCGAAGCCCTCGACGCCCCCGGCCAATGGTACCTCGACCGCGAAAGCGGCGTGCTGCACTACTGGCCGCGGGAGGATCAGGATCTCACCGCCGCCGAGGTCTACGCGCCGCGCCTGCGGCAGCTCGTGCGGGTCGAAGGCGATGGCGAGGCGGGCGACCCCGTCGAGGGGCTGCGCTTCGAGGGTATCGCCTTCCAACATGCCGACTGGGCCCCCGAGCGTGAACAGACCGCCGACGGCCAGTCGGTCAGCTTCGCCACGGCTGCGGTGCACGTCAGCGCCGCCCGCCATGTGACGTTCGAGCGCTGCGAGATCGCGCACGTGGGCGAGCACGGTATCTGGTTCGCCCAGGGCACGCAGCACAGCACGCTGCGGCAGACGCGCGTGCACGACCTGGGCGCCGGGGCCGTGCGCATCGGCGAGCCGTCGTCGCCCAGCCACGACTGGCAGGCCGTCGAGTACAACGTCGTGGACAACTGCTTCCTGCACAACGGCGGCAACGTCTTCCCCGCCGGCTGCGGCATCCTGCTCCAACGCGCCAGCCACAACGAAATCACTCACAACGAGATCAGCGACTTCTACTACACGGGCATCAGCGTCGGCTGGAGTTGGGGCTACGCCGAAAGCTCCGCGCATCACAACATCGTCCGCTACAACCACGTGCATCACCTGGGCTGGGGCGTGCTCAGCGACATGGGCGGCATCTACACGCTCGGCGACTCGCCCGGCACCCAGATCACGCACAACATTTTCCACCACATCCGCAGCTACTCCTACGGCGGCTGGGGCCTCTACACCGACGAGGGCTCCACCGGCATCGTCATGAGCCACAACCTCGTCTACAACACGCAGACCGGCGGGTTTCACCAGCATTACGGCCGCGACAACGTCATAAGCAACAACATCCTCGCCTTCTCCGCGACGCATCAGCTCCAGCGGACGCGGGTGGAGGATCACAATTCGTTCACGTTCGAGAACAACATCGTCCTGTTCGACAACGCCAACCTGCTCAGGCTCAACTGGGCGGACGACAACTTCACCATGCGTGACAACGTCTACTGGGACACGAGCGGCGAGCCGCTGGACTTCAACGGCCACAGCTTCGAGCAGTGGCAGGCGCGCGGCCACGACGAAGGCTCCGCCGTCGCCGACCCGCGGTTTGCGCGCCCGGATTTCAGCGATCGCGAGCAGCGGCCGCTCTCGCCCGAGGATTTCGAGCTGCGCGACGATTCCCCCGCCCTCGAGCGAGGCTTCGAGCCGCTGGAGCTCGACCGCGTCGGCCTCTACGGCGACAAGGATTGGGTCAGCCTGCCCGAAACGATCGACCGGCCGCGAATGACGTTTGAAACCACGGCCCGCGTGCGTGAGCACATCGACGATTTCGAGGACTACGCCGTCGGCGACCGACCCGCCGGCGCCAGCGCGATCGGCGTCACCGGCGGCGCCGAGATCGCCGTCACCGACGCCATCGCCGCCACCGGCACGCAGAGCCTGCGTTTCGCCGACGCGCCCGACCTGCCCCACCGCTGGCATCCGCATCTGTTCTACACGCTCGATCTACGTCGCGGCGAGGCCGTTTCTCGCTTCGATCTTCGCCGCGGCGACGAAGCCGAGCTTTCAATCGAATGGCGCGACAGGGCGAGCCCCTATCGCACGGGCCCGCGGCTCACGATCGCCCCCGACGGCGCTCTCCGCGCCTCCGGCGGCGACGTGCTGCTGCACCTGCCGGCTGACCAGTGGGTCAACTTCGAACTCACCGCCCGCCTCGGGACCGACAGCGATGGCACGTACGACCTGAGCGTGACGCTGCCGGGCGAATCGCCGCACCGCTTCAAGGATGTGCCGTTCCAAAGCGACGACTTCCGCCGCTTCCAGTGGTTCGGTATCTCGAGCATGGCCACGGACACGCGCGAGTTCTTCCTGGACAACCTCGAGATCCGCCTCGCGCGCTGACCGGCCGCGGCTGGAGTGTGTGAACAGTGAACGAGAAAGCCGCTAACGCCCGTTTCGTGCTAGCATTCCAAAGAAGGAGAATTGCCATGTTAAACCGACCAAGCCGACGACAGTTTATTCGCCAGACGGCCGCCTCCGGCCTCGCCGCTGGCCTGCTACCGCGCTTCGCCGCCGCAGTTTGGGGGGCAGGACAAGTTGACAACAAAGGGATTACCTACCACCTGCCAAGTAAAGTCAATGCGGTAGATCAAAGCGTCCCCTCCGGCCTACGTACGCCCTTTGACTGGAAGGTCTGTTTCATCCCCGAGTCGGATCATATGGGTACGGTGTTGACTTGGCTGGACACCACCGAGCTTTCGGGGCCAGCCAGGTTCCGAATCGCCACTGCCCTTACGGGGGGAATTAAAAAGGTCGAGGCTTATCTTCCCCGCAATGGCCGGACCGTCGGCGTCCTGGACGTGCGAGGTCCAGCGAGGCTTCAGCCCCATGAAATCGAACTGTCCTCTGCGGATACTCAGGAGGTCCTGGACCAGGGACTGGGATTACGAGTGGTTGAGGGGGACGGGTTTTTTATTTTTGATCCTGCGGCGGCAACCATGCCGTGGGGCAACCACGCCCAACTGCCGCACCTGATCCAGGACGATGCCGCCGATCCTCTTGGCGAATTCTACGCACGTATGGCTTCCTATTCCGTTCTACAGCGATTTGGATGGATGCAACAATGCGTCTTTGACGGTTTGCTTGACCTGGCCCATGGCTTCGAAGACCAGGGCTTTCGGGACGCCTGGGAGGCCCAGTTGGAAATGTTCGTGGACGGGCAGGGAAACACCAAGGTCGAAGATGTACGTGGACGCCCGTTTGACGGAAAAGACTGGAAGACCGTTTTCGGTGTCGAGGACGCCGGTTGTTCGGTCTTTTATGAACTCCACTCCGATCAATGGGCTATAGCGGATCAGGGACTGAAAGGCGTAAAAGAACACGCGTATGGAAGTGGTACCACGGAAGGCTGTTATACCATCGGATACCCGCTGTGCATTTGGGGAGAAAAACGCGGCGACGACTCACTGAAGGATCTGGGTGTCAAGAACCTGCTGGCCCGCAAGGAAAACCTGCGCCGGACCCCGGAGACCATCCGCCAGCGCGCCAATGGTTTCCCGAATTGGGCCCGAGGCGTCGCATGGTACAGTTTGGGCTTTGCCCGATCGCTGGATTATCTCCAGGGTCACCCCCAATACCAAGCCGTGGCTGATGAAGTGGCCGCCTGCGTGCAGCATGCACGGCAATACCAACGGGACGATGGGTTGTGGGATGTTTTCATGCACGAAGATACTGGGCGCGACACCTCCGGGTCGGCGGGAGTGGCTGCGGCCTGTGCGATGGCAGCCCGTCACGGCATCGAGACGGAGGTGGCCACAGAGGTGGCCGCAGCAGCCTTTAAGGGGCTGCAGGCCTACCTGCGCCCCGACGGCCTATTGGGCGGCGCGGCCCCAGAAAACACCGGTGGGGAAGCACTGCAAAGATCGGGGTACCGCGTTATCTTTCCCATGGCCATGGGCCTGATGGCTCAACTGGCGGGTACCCTCGCCAA
>REEF01000439.1 GCA_007695205.1 Planctomycetaceae bacterium | reverse complement strand
ACCGAAGAACAAAACCCTATTCCACTGCGGTTCGTGGTGCTTGGTTTCCAGTACTCGCTCTGAACTCCGACCTACTGACGGCTCCCGAATTTTGGCAAATTCGGCTACCGGGCTACTGACGGCTCCCGAATTTTGGCAAATTCGGCTACAGTACCACACGACCTCCGACCCACAAGTAGCACGGATGAGCCCGCTTAAGGTTCGGGCAGCAATTGGGGGGCGGCAGGCTCGGGTAGTGGCTCGACATCTTCCGCTGCGGGCAGTGGCTCAGGCCTGTCGGTTGCACCAGCGGGCTGGAAGATCACCGTTTCGCCTGGAGGCACGTAGAGCATGCGTTTCATCTTGTGCGAGAACCAGGGCCCTGGCGGCAGATCCCCGTAGACGGGCGAACCGTAATCGAGCAGATGGAGATTCGGTTGCGGCTGGAAATCCATCTGATACAGCTCGGACCAGAGCCCCTGGTCATCGACCGTCAACAGTTCCAAGTCCATGAACAACTGGATGCGGTCGATCAGGTAGCCGATGTGGGCAGCGGCCAGCGAGGTGAGCGACCGGGTATAGTCCTGTTGAGCTTCGAAGACGTCACGAGCCGTGATCCGGCCATAGTTCTGCTCCAATTGCGTCCGAGTGCTGACCACCCGCTCGAATGCCAGAGCGGCACTCGATACGGCGATCTGGTATTGTTCGCGGTCGACTTGCAGGTCGCGCAACGTGTTGCGGACCTGGAACTTGACCTGGTCTTCGGCGTTGATCAGATTGCGAAAAGCCAGATTATAGTTGATCAACGACGCACGGTACTGGTTTCGCTGAGCCCTGCGATTGAGCGGGGCGTCAAAGGTCATAATCACCCGCGTCTGGCTATCATCGAAGGTGAAGTCAAACGGCCGGTTGACATCGCTTCGCGTGCGGACTTCCTGGCTGGCACGCACGTTCAGGATGGACTTCAAGTCATCGCCCGCCAGTTTGATGCTGCGCCAGTTGTCGGCCAGCCGCTCGCGCTGGTTCATCAGTTCGAAACGCAGCGTCAGGGCCGTCAGCATGGCGTCATCCATCTGGATCTCGATCGGCGCCAACCCCATGCTGCTGGCGTCCAGCAACTGCTGGGTCGCAACGCTCAATTCGTCCACCTGCCGAACGGTCCAATCCAACTGGGCTTCGGGCGTTCGCGTCGGTGACTGCAAAATATCCGCAACGTCATCGGCCAGGATCTGCGTCTCGTTCAATAGCAATTCCGCCAACTCAACCAGATCGGGAATCTGGTCCAAGGCGCGTTCTTCGATCACCTTTGCCAAGCTGTCGCGAAGCTGTTCATATCGGCTGCTCAACTGTTCGATCGCACCTCGGATCTCGTCTGCCACCGTTGCTTGATCCGGCAATCGCTCGATCAATGGCAATTGCAGCTCGATCAATCGCAGCATGGAACGGACCAGTTCCATCGAGCGCCGAAATACCAGTAATGGCGGAGCACTAGCCGCGGCCTGGATCCTGGGGTCTGCGCCGTCGACCGGCGGCAACAATAAACCGCGTCCCTCTTGCGGAGCCAAGTCCTGCAACAGCAGTTGGCGGTTAAAGCTGACCACCAGTCGAGCTTCTTCCACCATCAATTCTTCCAACAGCCGCTGCAGTTCTTCGAGCGGTACCGATTCGCCTGTCAAAATCTGACGTGCTTCCAGCATACGCATCGTCTTGTCGGTCAAGTCGATCGCTCCGTTCAACAGCACGCTGATCCGTTCCACCTCGGCCTCTTCACGCTCGACCATCAAATCGCGCAACGTTCGGCGTACCCGCTCTTCGGTCGCGGCCGCTTCATCGCGCATCGTCAACTCTTCCAATTCCGTCAGGTCCAGGTTGATCGGTAATTCCGTCGGCAATCCGATCCTGATCTTCAACTGGTCCAACGCTTGTTCCAGGGAATTGCTGGTGCCGATCAATCGGCTGCGGCTTTCCAACGACCGCTGCTCGAATTGGTCCACCTCGAATCGCGCGCGGCGGTCAGCACGATACTCAGCCTGACTTTGCAGCCAGCCGCGCAGGTTGCTGAAATAGTCCTGCGAATCGATCTCGATGCGACGATAATTCAGCAGCAGGCGGTAGTATTGGGCGCTGAGCTGCTGGAACAGTTCTTTGCGGAAACGAGCCAGATCGCGCGCGGCATACACCACATCCCGCTCGGATTGCGTCAAGCGTTCGAAGATCACATCACGCTGGATGACTCGCTGCGAAAGGTCCAGCAGCAACGTCGAACCGACATCCGCTGCAAAGCCGTCTACGCCATGAAATGTCAAGACAACGCTGTTGGCAAATCTGGCCACCAGATCGGCTCCCGAATTCATCAGCTTTTCCGTCGTGACGACCGTGGGCAATCTCAAGCGATTCACCGTGACGCCTCGGAACCGATCGTGGGTATAGTCCACCGTGTGGCGATTGCCGCCCGTGCTGAATTTCAAGTCGTAGTCGAACCGATCCAGGGTCAACCGCAGCGCGGCCAGATAGAGGATCTCTTTTTGCCGTTGGTATTCGCGTGAATTGATCCCAGCCAGATGGAGGATGTCCTCTAGGCTCAATCGCGGCGATGCGTCCCGCTGTTCGGGTGCGGGTTCTTCGCCGAACGTACGCTCGTATTCCTCACGCACGGATTCGAATTCAAACATCCGCAGCGAGGTACTGTCGGGCAGCGACTGCCAGATAAACTCGGGAATCGGGGCGATCTGCGCCTCGCCAGAAATCATCGGCACAGAATCCGTCGATGACCGCTCGGGCTCGATGGGCTCGGCGTCAGGAGCATCTTCCAGCGACGTATCTTGAAATGCGGTCAATCGGATGGAATGCTGGCCCTGCTGATCGGTGGTCTGCAGGCAGATCGATCCGTCGGATGCCCCTGGCATCTCCCAGGGCGGAGCTTGGTCGGCGGAGTCGGTCGAACGCCGTCCGGGTAACGCTGGCAAGCGGTACGCGTACAACTGAGGCGCCGGCATCGGCAACTGGGGATCATCCAGGGGCGAGGGGTCGTGGAAACGCGACGCGGGGTCCGGCATGATGCTGTAATCCCACGGCAGCATCCATGGTCGTTGGGCCGTTTTGGATTGCAGGATGGCATGCGCATCGCGATCGGCGCGCAGCCGATAACGAGTGCGCGAGCAACCGGCCAGTGCAACCAGCACCAGGCAGCCCAGCAGGCAAGTGATCCATGACCTTCGCAGGTCGAAGCTAATCATGCGGCAATTCTCTACTGCGATTTGGAAGGCACCTTGAGACCGAGACACCCCGCGCCTATTTAGCAAAATCGGCACATTCGGCAAAATCGTTCAGGTTTTTTCGCATCGCAGCCATTCGAGTGCTTCGAAGCGGCGTTCCGCGGCGAGTGTTGTTGTCTTTGGCTGCCTGGGTTCCGATCCCTCACGAAAATGGACAACGGTGGACTGCCGCCTCATTTTTCGCAACTCGACACGTCCGCCGATTGCATAAAACGGGCTGTTAGGATAGTTTGTAGATAGTTTGATCCCGATTAACCCAAAAATGCTTCGAAGGAGGATTCATTCATGGCTCGAACAACTCGCCGAAAATTCCTGCAGGTAACCGCGACCACGGGCGTCGGCTTTTGGGTTGCTGCTGGCAACCGGGTCGCGCTCAGCCGATCAGCCAACGAGCGCCCCAATGTGGCGTGCATTGGTGTAGGCGGCAAGGGGGGCAGCGATGCCAACAATGCAGCTCGATTCGGCAACGTGATCGCGATGTGCGATGCGGACCGCGCAAGGGTGGAAAGCAAGGGGAAGCAGGAGGGTTTCCAGGAAGCCGAACAATTCATCGATTATCGCGAGATGTTCGATAAGCACGGTGAGAAGATCGACGTCGCGACGATCAGCACGCCCGACCACATGCACGGAGTCCAGACGTTGGATGCCATGCGGTTGGGCATCAGTTGCTATACCCAAAAACCGCTGACGCGGACGATTTACGAAGCGCGATTGCTGGCCCAAGTGGCCGCCGAGACCGGCGTGGCCACTCAGATGGGCAACCAGGGGACCGCCTTGGATTCGTCGCGCGAAGCGATCGCACAGTTGCAGTCCGGCGTCTTGGGTGATTTGAAAGAAGTCTACGCCTGGTCGAACCGTCCGGTTTGGGCCCAGGGGCCGGGCCGTCGCATGACCATGGAACGATTCGCGGCACAGGCCAAGCAAGAGAACCCGGACGAAGCCGAGCAGATTGTTGCGCGTCGCAAGCAGGAAATCGATCGGGCGCTGGAAACGCTGGATTGGGAAGTCTGGCTGGGCATCGCTCCCGATCGCGAGTACTGGCCGGGCCTGTACCATCCGTTCCAATGGCGCGGCTGGTGGGACTTCGGTAGCGGTGCTCTGGGCGACATGGCCTGCCACCAGTTGACGGTCCCGTTCGTCGCTTGCCAGCTACGTGACCCGATCTCGGTGGTTGCCCGAACCACGGGGCACGATTACGACAGCTTCCCGGCCAGTTCGGTGATCAAGTTCGAGTACGCCGAGACTTCCGAGCGTCCCGCCATCACGTTCTGGTGGTA
>REEF01000367.1 GCA_007695205.1 Planctomycetaceae bacterium | reverse complement strand
AGCTCCCACTTCGGTTCGATCCCGAACCAGGACCATCGGTCGGATCGCGCTGGTTCGCCCCCGTTGGCGGTTCGCCCCCGTTCGAACGTTTCGCGGTCCGCAGCAGCTTCCAAAGCTCGTACAGGTCGGCGACCTTGTCCAATCTGTCATCGATGGTACCCGATGACATGTCACGGGAATGACCTCGGCTGAGCGACTTGTAATCCGGTGTCATGGCTCAGGAGACTCCGCTTCCAGGGCTGCGATATCCGCCAGGTCCTGTGCTCTGCCAGCACACTTTTTCATCTCGATCAGCCCGCGCCGAGATACTACCCACATCGTTCGTCCGCCCACTTCAAACGCCTCACGGTCAGCCATCAGACGGTCGTCATGGACCGTCACTAACAGAAGATCCAACGTCAAGTACTCCGAGTCTTCCGTCTTGGTCAGACGGAACAATCGTTCGACGGCTGCGGGCCCAGGGGACAAACCAACAGAGCCCGATTCCAAGTCGAAGCCGATCGCCGCCAAAGCTCGTCTTGCTCCGTCCAACTCGCCTTCACGGATTGCCAGATCGATATCGACCGTCAACCGTGGACAGCCATGAATTGCCATGGCCAAGCCGCCAGCGATGGCGTACTCGATACGAGCCTCGTTCAGCGTGTCAACGACTCGCAGCAATTCGTCCTTGATATTCATCGCAACCCAGCTCAGCCAGAAGATAGTTCCATGTTACAATCCCGCTTCCCGATCGTCGACGTACCAGACTCGCAGCAGGTACAGGCCCTCGGGCGGCGCGGTCGCGCCAGCCGCCTTGCGGTCCCGGGCTTTTAGTACCTCGGCCACCCAGTTGACGGGCCGTTTGCCGCGCCCGACCTGGACAAGGGTCCCGACGATATTCCGCACCATGTTATACAGGAAGCCGTCGGCTTCGACCTCGATCACGATTCGATCGAAAGCTTCCACCGTTTGCCGATGCACGGCCAGATCGAAAATCGTGCGTACGCTGCTGGCGCGTTTCGATCCGGCGGCTTCGAAGCTGGAGAAATCGTGGCGGCCGATCAGCAGCCGACCAGCTTGGCTCATCGCCCGCACGTCCAACCGCAGCGGAGAATACCAGACATGCCGTCGAGCGAAGACGTCGCGCAACGGGCCGTCTTGGATGTAATAGCGATAACGCTTACGCACCGTATCACGAATGGCATGAAATCCGGGAGCCGCGTCGCGGATGTCCAAGGCCACAATGTCCTTGGGCAGATTCGCGTTCAAGGCCCGCTGCAGGACGTCGCTCGGTAGATGCGTATCGCAGGCAAAGCTGACCACCTGGCCGATCGCGTGAACACCGGCATCGGTCCGGCCGCTGGCCACTGCTCGGACCGATTGCCCCGTGACGATCTGCAATGCTCGCTCGACCTCGGCCTGGATCGTATGTGAATTGACCTGCATCTGCCAGCCACCGTAAGCCGTCCCCTCGTAGGATAAGGTCATCCGAAAAAACCGCACTCAGCTTCTCCTGATCTTAAGGTTCGCCATCGGGAATTCTACCGTCCAAGCCATTCCCGACCTCCGCGGAAACATCGCCCAAATCAGACATGGCCGGATCAGACATGCCGGGATCAGACACACCCGGATCAGGCACTCGGTTCGGCAACCGCCGTAGCCGACGGGCGGCCAATCCGAGCAGCAGCAGGCAACCAACCGGAACCAGCAGATGAACGATGCCGCTGTCCGGCCCCGGCCACCAAGGGGCCGCTTGATGGACGCCCACTCGCCAAACGATCTGGTGCAGCAACGCGGCGGCGAACAGAATGCCGAGCATGGGAATCTGCCACCCGCGTCGAATCCACCGTGAACCCAACGCCGTCAGGCACCCCAGCACCAATGCCCCAACGGCAATCGACAGGACGGCTTGCCAGCCAAGCCCCACACCCAGCAGGACACAGCCAAGCATCGGATCGTCAGCGATCGGGCTTCCAGTATCGAGCGATGGTCTCGAGCAACACCACCGCAGCCAACCACCGACAACCAACCCGCAGACCGAACCAGCGGCGATCGAAGCCAAGGCCGCGAATCGGGGATTGGCCGTCAACGCCGAAGGCACTTCGTGAACCAGGGGCACAAGCAGCAGATGCGGCCAGACCAGCGGTGCCGCGACGGCGATTACTATCGCAACCAGTTGCGCACGTCCCGGCATCCGATGACCGTCCGCTTGAATCAAAGCCCACGCGAACAAAACGCAAAAGAGATAGCCATGGTAGAAATACAATCCGACCAAATCCCACTTGGTGTAAAAGATGATCCAGACCACGCCGCGATAATGGTTCGGATCTCGGACCGGTAGGTTGGCGCCGCCGGAGATCAATTGCACCAGGTAAAGCAGCAAGAACAGTGCGGCGGTTGTCAATTCGACCGACGGATAGCGGAACGAAATCGGAGCACGGCAAGCACGGCAGCGACCGCCCAGCAAGAGGTAACTGAGGATCGGCAGGTTGTCGCGACCGGCGATCGCTCCGCCGCAGGCCGGACAATGAGAACGCTGCCACACCAGGGACTGGCGCCGCGGCAACCGGTACACGACGACATTCAGGAAACTGCCGATCGCCGCGCCCACGGCGAAGAACCAGATGGCGGTGAACGCTTCGGCGGTGCGCACTCGAGCCTGCTCGGCGAAGGATAGATCCTCCAGCACGCGCATGGTGGGCTGCGGCTGAAATCGTTGCCGAGCGGCATCTACCGCGGGCAGGACGATCATGTAGACGATCAAACCCAACGCCAGCGTCACGCTGGCAATGCGCAGCCATTTCCGATGCGGTGACAGACTCATCAGCCGCTTCTCCGGAATGACAGCCAGCAATCGGTAAGATCGATGAAGAACATGGCGGTCATTATGGCAAGAAGCACGCTCGGAGAAAACGGCCCCGCGACCAAAAACGGCGGCAGACCGCCAAGGTCGCGGGAAACGACCAAAAACACGAGGCCGGCCAAGATGGCTGTCACAAGCGGTGTTATGCCCCTGCCCGAAAACGCGCCCGTCGTTCGGACCAAAAGCCATACCCAGCCCAGGACCAGGCCCAGGACAAGGCCCAGTCCGGTGGCGGACGCCGGTGCCGCCAACCCCCAGACGATCATGCCACAACCGGCATGAAACATCAGCAGCATCGCGGCATACTCACCCGCTAACGACCCTCGCAGCACCGAAAAACGTCGCTCGAACGCCTTCGGCCGGTTGTTCATGCTGTTGTGGGGCGCTGGAACCATGGTCATGTCTTCGGATTGGCAGCCCATCGTTCCCGCCTAGAATGCGACCGAGGACTCGGTTTCGCAGGACGGTTCCACGCCGCCAAACGGGTCTTCCCAGGTCTCCCAGATCGCCGGGCCAGCGGCCATTTCGTCGTCCGTAAGCACGCAAGACTGAAGCATCGCCTCGATCCGGGTCGAATCCAAGTACTGGCCGATCAGCACGAGTTCGCTGCGGCGATCGCCCCACGGTTCTTGCCAGACTTCGGCGATCTCGCTACGGAAATCGGCATCATCAGGCCACTCGTCCTGCGGAAAGGACGCTGCCCACATCCCGGCTGGGGCCAGCGAGAACACGCGGCCGGCCTGGGACCACTCGCCCGCAGCATCCAAACGGGTCGCCAACCAGACCACGCCCTTGGACCGTACGATCCCGTCGAACTCGTCGCTCTGCACCAACTGCATCAGCCGGATCGGGTGGAATGGACGCCGCGACTGGAAGACCACACTGCCGAAGCCGTACTCCTCGGTCTCCGAGGTTTCGTCGCCTCGCTGGACCACCAGCCAGTTGCGGTGTTCGGCCGCCCACTGCTCGCTGAAACGACCGGTATTGAGCACCTCGTCCAGCGGCAGACGCCCGTGCGATGCGCGGACGATCCGAGCGGTCGGGTTCAACTGGCGGAGCATCGCTTCCAGTTCCGCGAGCTGCGGTTCTTCCGCCAGGTCGCTCTTGGCGATCGCTAACACGTTGGCAAACTCGATCTGATCCAGCAACAACTGCACCACATCCCGATCGTCCTCGTCGCTCAGCCCAATCCCGCGTTGCGACAAATCGTCCATGGACTGAAAATCCTGCCGGAAGTTGACGGCGTCGATCACCGTCACCAAGGTATCCAGGCGAGCGACCTCCCCGAGGCTCGTCCCGCTGTCGTCCGCAAAGGTGAACGTCTCGGCCACCGGCAACGGCTCGGAGATCCCCGTCGATTCGATCAACAGATAGTCAAAACGGCTTTGTTCGGCCAACTGGCGAACCTCCCGCAGCAGATCTTCGCGCAAGGTACAGCAGATGCAGCCGTTGGTGAATTCGATCAGTTCCTCCTCGACACGACTCAAATTCGCCGCGCCTGTCTTGATCAGCCGTGCGTCGACGTTCACCTGGCTCATGTCATTGACGATCACCGCCACGCGCAGCCCCTGGCGGTTGGCCAGGACTTGATTCAGCAAAGTGGTCTTCCCTGCCCCCAGAAATCCCGACAGCACGGTGACCGGCAGACGTCGACACTCACGATCCATCGATAATCCCTCCCGAAAAAAAT
>REEF01000993.1 GCA_007695205.1 Planctomycetaceae bacterium | reverse complement strand
AACCAGCGCGATCCGACCGATGGTCCTGGTTCGGGATCGAACCGAAGTGGGAGCTAAATCGATGCGTATCGCTCACATTATCACTCGGATGATCATCGGCGGAACTCAAGAACGACGTGAATCAGCCTCGTTGAGAACCGTGTAACTATATTTCGTTCCCGGTGGCGTGATCAAATGGTCGCGGATGACCATCAGGATTTCCGGGACACATGAACCGCGGAGCCACTCGATTACCGCGTCTCCCGCCGCGCGGAACTCCGCCACGTACGCCAGCAATCGTCGTTCCTCCCCTTCGGCTAAACGGATCTCCCACCGCATTCGGCCCCGCTCCAAGATGCACCCCTCGCGCGTACTCGACTTCGCACCGTAGTTGTTGATGCCAAAGCGGAATGCCTGAAAACCACTTCGAGTGGTCGATTCGAGAAACACAAGTTCCTCCGGTGCCGGAGAAAAGCAACCATAAGCGGTGTCTCTAGTAAACGGCCAGTACTCACAATGGGTGATCGACATGCTTAGTCTCCGATCCTAGTCGCGATAATATCCCAAATCTCGTTTTTGATTTGGGCTCGACGAATGACTTCGAGTTGCCATTCTCCCCCTAGCCGGCGCGCCAGATGGCGGATGTAAAGTTTGGTATTGAAACGTCCTGACTTGATCATCCGCTCGACTCCATCCGAGGCGGTTCCAGAAATTCTGGTGATCTTAGCATATCGGGCAAACCATTGCCCCAGGTTGTCCGCATTCTCTTCAACGACGTTCACACATTCAGAACCTCACGAACGAGTGTTTGCCTCCATAGACCCAAGGCTGCATTTATCGTGAGCCACGGGTATCTGAGCGTCACCTTTAGCAAAAGCCGGTTCCATCAACCTACGATTTTGGAGAATTCTGGGGCCATCGTCAAGCGATGATCATCGCCGGGCCCCAAAAGAATGCGCTGCTGTGCTGCCTGGACCTGATCCGACAGTAAGGCGACGTCTTGGCTGATCCTTCACCTGATCTTCCTTTCGCTCGAACGCAGTGGGAACTAGGTTTAGTGAAAGATTAGGGCGTCGGGTTCCAGCCTAGCCGGTTTCCTGCTATGACATCGCCCGGCGGGAGTGAATCTGTCCGTCGCGTGCAGCAGCACCACCTACGTGCTCGGCAGGCCTGGAGCGAAAGAAGGAAGCGAAGTGAAGAGAGCGGCTGAATCGATGCGTATCGCTCACATTATCACTCGGATGATCATCGGCGGAGCCCAAGAGAACACCCTGTTGTGTTGTCAGGATTTGATCCGCCAGTACGGCGACGACGTGTTATTGATCACCGGGCCGGCGCTGGGACCCGAAGGCGACTTGCTGGGGCAGGGCAGGGCAGGGGGGGTGCCGCTGGCGATGGTGCCGTCGCTGCGCCGATCGATTCATCCATGGCGGGACATCGCCAGTTATCGAGCGTTGCGGCGAGTGCTCCGCGACTTTCGACCGGATGTCGTCCATACCCACAGCGCCAAAGGCGGATTCCTGGGCCGGCTGGCAGCGGATGCTTTGCGAGTGCCTGCGATCGTGCATACCGTACATGGCGCGCCGTTCCATCCTTACCAATCATGGTATGCTCGCCAGTTATTTCGCTGGTGCGAGGCCTATGCCGCGCGGCGCTGCCATGCGATCGTTAGCGTCGCCGATGCCATGACCGATCTGTTGGTTGGGGCCCGGGTGGCGCCGCGGGAAAAATTCAGCACAGTATACAGCGGCATGGACGTCGAACCCTTTCTGCAGGCCGATCAACATCGCGAAGCCATCCGCCGCGAGTTGGGATTCTCCGACGAACATTTCGTCATCGGCAAGATCGCTCGACTGTTTCATTTGAAAGGCCACGACGACCTGATCCAGGCGGCTCGGCCGGTCGTCGCCCAATGCCCTCATGTGCGTTTTCTGCTGGTCGGAGACGGCATCCTGCGCCAGCAGCTTCAGCAGCAGATCGCCCAGGCGGGCTTGGCCCACGCCTTTCACTTCACTGGACTCGTCCCCCCAGACCGGGTCCCTGTCCTACTGGGCGCCATGGACATGCTGGTCCACGTCAGTCTGCGTGAAGGCTTGGCCCGCGCCCTGCCTCAGGCCCTGATCGCCGGTCGACCGGCCGTCAGCTACGACATCGACGGTGCGGCAGAAGTTGTCATATCGGGCGAAACGGGGTATTTGATTTCCCCTCGTAAGATTAACGATTTGACCGCGGCGATGATCCGATTGGCCGAAGACCGCGAGCTGGGTCGTCGTCTGGGGCAGCAAGGTCGCGAGCGGTTTACCGATCGGTTTGATTATCGGACGATGACCGCCCAGTTGCGTCAGATCTACGAGCGGTTGCTGGGGTAGGGCAGGGGGGCGGTCGCGGTTCCAGGCCCCCCGGTCTGCGTACCGTCGTCGGTGTGAGCGTCGCAGGACAGTCTGCACGGGGGGGCAGGGATTGTCTCCGGCCGCCTGCACGAATTGCGGTACTTTTGCCGAAGGTTCCGATCGTTTAGACTAGTGGGTTTGTCGTAGGCTCTGCTTGGAAAGGTGGTTAGCGTGACGAAAGCACGTGATTTTGTCGGTCCCTATCGGCTGGCTCGACTGATACGTACGGGGCATTCCTGTTATGTCTGGGAAGCGGTCAAGGAAGCCACGAAGGAGCGTTTCGCCCTGAAGATGCTGCGTTCCGACGTGGCCAAGGACCGTGATGAGATCAAGCACTTGAAGCACGAATGGGAGGTCGCCAAAGACCTGCACCACCCCAACGTCATCCGCATTTACGATTTTTTGACCGAATATCATTCGCCGTTTTTAGTCTTGGAGTTGTTCAGTGCTTTGAATCTGAAGCAGGTGTTACGGGAGGGCCCCGAGCCGCTCGCTTACCTGGCGGAAAAGATCATCCAGCAGTCCTGTCATGGACTGCACTACCTGCACCAACGGGGCTGGGTTCATTGTGACATCAAGCCGGACAACATGCTGGTCGACGATGACGGCAACGTGAAGGTGATCGACTTTACGATCTCCCAACGATCCAAACGCAACCTGCTCAGCTTCCTGGGCTTCAAACAGCCGATACGCGGGACGCGCAGCTACATGTCCCCCGAGCAGATCCGCGGCGAAACGCTGGACGGCCGCAGCGACATCTACAGTTTCGCATGCGTCATCTTCGAATTGCTCGGCGGTCGGCCCCCCTTCACCGGGTCGTCGCCCAACGAGTTGCTAGAAAAGCATCTGCGATCGTCTGTGCCGACGGTGATGGTCCACAACAAGGACGTCACCAAGGAATGTGCGGATCTGATCCGGCGGATGATGGGGAAAAAGCGGGAAACCCGCCCGGAATCGATGTGGGAAGTCTTGCAAGAATTTCGTAACATCCAGATCTTCAGCAAGAAGCCCCAACCCCCTGAATTCAAGCTATCCCAACTGGACACGGGACCGGTCACCGATGCCGACGCGTTGAAGCAGTTGCCGCGCGCCGAATCCGACCAGGACCGTGATAAGGATTAACGACGGATGGAAACCCCTTTCCCAGGTTTGTCTTTCGAGCAGCCGATCCACGAACTAGAGGTCCGGTTGCAGAAACTGGTGCGCGAAACCGATCGTCGCCCGGAAACGGAGCAGGAGATCCGCCGTTTGCGGCGCGAGTTGGCCGAGGCGACCAAGCAGGTCTACGATCACCTGGACCCTTGGCAGACGGTCCAGGTCGCCAGGCACAAGGACCGCCCCTACACGGCCGACTACTTGTCGCTGGTGTTCGAAGAGTTTGTCGAGTTGCATGGCGACCGGCATTTCGGAGACGATCGAGCCATGCTAGCGGGCTTCGCCAAACTGGATCGTTTCAAGGTCCTGGTGATCGGCCATCAGAAAGGGCGCACCTACAAGGAACGAGCCGCCTGCTTCTTCGGTTGTGCGCACCCCGAGGGTTATCGCAAGGCGATGGCCAAGATGCGGTTGGCCGCCAAGTACCGCTTGCCGGTCATCGCGTTTATCGACACCCCCGGGGCCTATCCTGGAGTCGGCGCGGAAGAGCGTGGTCAGGCGTGGGTCATCGCCGAGAACATGTACGAGATGTCGCGCTTGCCCACCCCGATCATCTGCGTGGTCATCGGCGAAGGCGGCAGCGGCGGCGCGCTGGGGATCGGGGTCGGCGATCGGGTCGCCATCCTGCAACACGCCTACTATTCGGTGATCAGCCCCGAAGGCTGTGCGGGCATTTTGTGGAAGGGCCACGAGCACGCCGAGAAAGCCGCGCACGCGCTGCGATTCACGGCGAAGGATTTGCTCCAATTCGGGATCGTCGACAACGTGATCCCCGAACCCTTGGGCGGCGCGCACCGCGACCATCACCAGATGGCCTCCCGGATGAAGATCTTTTTGCTGAAAACGTTGAGCGAACTGATCGGCACTCCCACGGATCGGCTGCTTGGCGAACGCTACGAAAAATTTCGGCGGATGGGCGTCTTCCTCGAAGAACCGGCGGCGTCTAGCGTCGCCGAGTAGCGGCGCGCTCGCGCGTGGCGGAAGGGGTCGGGAGTCGTTTTCGGATCATCCGCTTTCC
>REEF01000858.1 GCA_007695205.1 Planctomycetaceae bacterium | reverse complement strand
CTGGGTCGCCCGTGATGTCGTTGGCCAGCACGTCCACCGTCACCGCTTCGCCCGTGGCATTCCACCACTCCACCACTCCCCCACTCCATCACTCCATCACTCCACCATTCCACCATTCCAATCAACGGTGGTCGTCCGAGGGCGGTGGCTCTGCGGTATGCTGGCGATGCTTCTCAAGATACCGCTCGTACAGCCGTCGGTGCTTGTCGGTCATGTCGATGCTGCGGCCGCGGAGGAATACTTGCTGGTTCTTGGTCCGGATCTCCAGCGGATGCCCGTCGCTGATGACCAGCGTGGCGTCCTTGCCCGGTTCAAGACTGCCCAGCACGTCGTCGATCCCTAAGATGCGAGCGGCGTCCAGCGTGATGGCTTTCAGGCCCTGTTCCGCAGGCAAGCCGAACGCGACCGCCGCGGCCGCGTGATGGGCCAGCCGATAAGCGTTGGCGGCGCCCGTGTCGCCGGCGATACAGAAGGACACACCCGCCGCGTGCAGACGGGCCGCGACGGTGTAGCCCGCGTCGTAACCCTCCCAAGCATGAGCCGGTCCGCCGATGACGCCCGTCAACATCACGGGGATCTGCTTTTCGGCCAAGGGTTCGGCCACGCGATCCAAGTGGCGATTGCCCACCAACACGACGCGTACCTGCTGCCGCTGGGCCCATGCGACGGCTGCCTGGATCTGACGAAGGTCCCCGACGGACAGAAACACCGGCATCTCCCGACGGACCACCGGCAGCAACGCCTCCCATCGCAGATCCATCGGGTGCTGCTCCGCATCGTCCTTGTCGCCGGCCGCCCTGGCCTGCTGGTAGCGACGTGTCTTGTCCAATGCGTCGTCCAGTTGCTGAAGTTGCCGTTCCATTCGCTCGCGATTGGCGGTCGACGGCCACTCGATCACCATCCCCAGCTTTTCGCGAATCGTCATCTCCTCCCAGGTCCAGCCATCGGTCATCATGGCCGCTGGCATGCCGGCGATCAGACTGCCGCTGGGTGTCGGCACCACGGTCGTGATGCCGTGCACGGCGGCGACCGAAAGATGTTCGCTGGCCGGATGGTACGCGACCTGGGCTCGGATCATGGGATTGATCTCGCCCAATTCCTGGACATCCGTGCTTTCCGTGGTCCGGCTGATCTCCGACAGTCCCAGGATGCTTTGCCCGTGGATGAACCCCGGATAGACGTGTTGACCGCTGGCATCGATCACGCGGGCATCCCCCGGGATCGAGACGTCGCTGCCGACGGCGACGATCTTTCCACTGGCAAATAAAACGGTCCCCCCTTCGATCACCGCGTCGGAGACGGGATGCACGGTGGCGTTGATAATCGCTACCGGTTGCGGATCGAGCGTCGCGGGAGTGTCCGCCGAAACGATCGAGTTTCCGATCAGGGCGGCGAACAAGGCGCCCATCAGGGCGGCGAACCAGGTGATCGAAAATCGCGTCGGGCGTAACGTCGGGCGTAACGTCACGCGGTTGTTCTGATGGCTGGTATTCATCGGGTTTCTTCTTCCTTTGCCTCGGAGTCGTTCGCATCGCTGTTCGCTTGGCCCAGGACCAGCATCATGATCCGAGCCCGTTCTTTTTGCACTTCGTCTCGCTGCTGCAGGTCCGCTGGGCGGTCGAAGTATTTCCGTCCATCGATCCAAGTCTGCTGCGGGATGGAGAAACTGGACAGAGGGTGCCCGTTCCAGACCACGAAATCGGCATCTTTGCCCGATTCCAGCGAACCGGTGCGATGATCGATGCCCATGATCTTGGCCGGATGCAAGGTCACGAAGTTCATGGCCTCGATCGGATCGACCCCCGTCTTCACCGTCTTGGCCGCTTCCCAGTTCATCCGTGTCGCCAGTTGCGTGCTATCCGAATGCAAGGAGGTCAACACGCCTACGTCGTTCAGCAGCCGAGCGTTGTAGAGGATGCCGTCTTGGGCTTCGACTTTGAACGACGACCAATCGGTCCAGACCACGGCCGCCGCACCATGCTGGCGCAATTGATCCGCGATCTTGTAGCCTTCCAGGGTGTGTTCGAACGACGCGATGGTGAATCCGAATTCTTCGGCCAACCGCATCATCATCAGCATCTCGTCTTGCCGGTAGGCGTGCACATGAGCTCGCCGCTGCCCGCGGATCACTTCCAGGATGGCTTCCCGTTGCAGGTCGCGGCGGACCGGCAGTCCGCGTGCCGGACGCTGTGCTTGCCGGTCCAGGTCCTGGCCGTATTGTACGGCAGCCTGCAGGGCATCGCGGATGATCTGTTCGGTTCCCTGGCGGGTATTGGGGAAGCGAGTCGGCGTGCGTTTCACATTCTCGCCCAGGGCCATCTTCAATCCTGGTGCGGCGTCCGGGATCAGCATCTCGCTTGGGAGCTGGCCCCAACGCAACTTGATCACCGCGTTTTGTCCGCCGATCGGGTTCGCCGACCCGTGGAACAACGTGGCCGAGGTCAATCCGCCGGCCAGCAGGCGGTAGATCCAGATATCATCGCCGTTCAGCACATCGGCGATCCGAGTCTCGGCGGTGATCGCATCGCCCGTCTCGTTGACGCCGCCCAGGATATTGGTGTGCAGGTGCGGATCGATCAAGCCGGGCGTGACATGCAGACCGGTCGCATCGACGACCTGGGCTCGGCCAGGCGTCGGGAGATCGTGCCCGATCCGGGTGATCACGCCACGCGTCACCAGCATGTCCGCGTCCTCCAGGACGCCTTCGGGGCCTTGAGTCCAGATCGTGGCGTTCTTGACCAATACCTGGCGTGGCTGGTCGGGCATCTGGGCGATGCCGAATTCCATCGAGGGGAATCGGTTGGGCAAATCGAGCACCTGGGCCTCGGGAGCAGGCTTCCGCTGGGCGGGGGCGGCGGCCTCGATGCGCATCGCCGACCAGGTGAAGAAGTCCCCCGTCGCCGTTTCGCCCGCGCCCAGCAACTGATCCGGCCCCACCTGAGCCGACATGCGGACCAGGCCTTTCATCCCGATCGCATCGCCCGAGAAACGCATCGTCAACCGCTGCCCGTCCAGCTTCACGGACGTCAGGGCAGCGCGTTTGTCCTGCGCGGTGATCTCGCCCTGCAAGCGGCTGGTCGAGCCTTTCAGTTCCAGTACCGCACCCTCCAGATCCTCCCTGCCGCTCAACTCCCACCGGCCTCGAGGATCCTCCTTCGGTTCCTGGACCCGGTAGCGGTGACCGTCCACCCAGACTTCGGTGATCTTCGTTTCCGCTTCGAACAAATCGCCGTCCGCGATGAAGAAGCTGGCCGCTTTGTCTTTGCCCAGGCTCCCATACCGATCGTCGATCCCCAGCATCTGGGCCGGGCGCGTCGTCAGAGCCGCCAGAGCCTCGTCCGGCGCCAGCCCTCGGCGTACAGCGGTTCGCAGATTCTTGACGAAGTCGCCGCCGCTACCGTGAGCGGTCAAGACCATCGGCACTCCGGCTTTCGCCAAACGAGCGGGATTCTCGGGCGCCAAGTGCCAGTGCCGCAATTGCTCCAACGAGACCGTCATGGCGGCTTCCGGCGTGCCCACTTCCGGAGCGGACGGGAAGTTCACGGGCAGCACCACCGGCAAGCCCGTATCGACGATGGCCGACAACCGCCGATACTCTTTGCCGCTGCCTCGCACCACGACTTGCAAATCGAACTCGTCCGCCAGTTGAGCGGCACGCAGGAAATCGTTTTCATCCTGGGTGTCGATCAGGAACGGAATCCCCTGATCGCGCACCGCCGCCAGCGTCTCCAACGCGCGATTCGTTTCGGGCTGAGTCAATCCCGGTTGATCGGCGAACGCGGCGTGAGCCGCCGAGTACCACTGGGCGTCCAGCAACGTTTGCCGCAGCAAAGCCATTGCGCCCATCAGCGACGTCGGATAGCCGCCACTGGGCTGCGCCGATCGCCGGAACGACAGACTCTGCCAGACATCCGAGCGAACGATCTGCAGGTTGGCATCCCCGTCGCCCAATCGCACCACCGTCGTCGCCCCGCGCAATAGCCCGTGAGCTGGGATCGTTTGCACGGCCACGAAGCCCTGCGATCGCAGACGGGCTGCCTGGTCTGCTGAGGGCGTGAAAGCCACCACGCTGCGATAATGGCTGCGGATCTGCGGGTTCCAATGACTGGCCGCTTCTTCTGGCATATCATCGGGCAAACCGTAACGAGCGTAAACGTCGACAAATCCCGGATAAACGGTTTGACCCTCCAGATCGATGACCCATGCGTCGGCCGGAACCTCGACTCGCCGTCCCACCGATTGGACCACCCCATCGCGGACCACCAGTGACCCGCGGCGAATCCTCTTGCCGGGCTCGAGCACAATCCGGGCATTGGTCAATGCGAACACCGAGGGCGTCTGCTCGCGTATCCCGATGACACGGGCCGTTTGCGATCGGGCATCTGCAGGGATCAGCAGTGGGACGATCAGCAGCAAAAACCACATTCGATTCATATTCGAAGTCCTGTCAGGGGTAGAAATTCCGAGTACGGCATCGGCCGAGCTGTCTCCCAACCCACGTAGGACGGATTGCCAATCCGTCCCACAACCCACGTAGGACGGATTGCCAATCC
>REEF01000543.1 GCA_007695205.1 Planctomycetaceae bacterium | reverse complement strand
GACGATTTTCGGCAGTGACCCCACGGAGAAGGTCCGCCAGGTGAAGCGGTTCCTCGGATTGGGCCTGGACTACCAGACGGCCTTCCGCGACGCACATGTCCACCGCGACGTTTTCGGCAAGACCGATCTCCGCAGCAAACGACTTGGGAATCCCTAGGGGGAGGCTATTCCCCCACTTCTGAACGCGTGTCTTCATTTTCCATCTCCTGTGTTTCTACAATGAAGATACGCAGGCGCGTTGCCGCTGTCAATACCGCCGGGCCGAACTTCTCGGATCAGAAGCTTTGTCGCAGGTGCGGATGGCCGGACGTCGCCCAACCGGTCAGCCGTGACCTTACCGCGCCGCGCCGGCGGAGGCAAAGATCTTTCCGGCGTCTTGGAAGCGGAATCGGATTGGTCCGGCAGTCGCCGGGTCGAGTACGCGTGACAGGAGGGACTGCAGGGTTGACGTGTTCAACTCCGTGGTTGCGGTTCCCTTTGCTGGCGCAGCAATCTCGTAGGAATGCGGCAGCTTTACCTCGGATTCCCAATAAGTGCGAAGCTGTCGATGTCAAGATCCTTTGTTTTAGGAGATCCGGGTGAGTTTGCCGCTGCCGTCTGGTCGCGGATGATTCGAACGGCAGCGGTCGGTGGGTGTCGGACGGTGGGTCACGGGGCTACCTGATGCTCGGTACTGGTACGTCGACCGCGCTCGCTTTGGTAAAATCCCTTGATCTCGGATTCGTCCAGGCAGCGGCGGAAGATGCGGACCTGGTCTAACAGACCGACGAAGGGCTGCCAGGTAGAACCGATGGTCAGGTCGGCGGGAATGTTCAGCGGACCGCGGAAAGCGGACGGCATGTCATGCGTGCTGTCCAACTGGCCGTCCAAATAGAACCGGATCTGACCGTTGGTCCGATCCACCACGGCCGCCAGATGGCTCCACTGGTTCTCTGGGATGCCCGCCTCGCTGCGACGCACGCAACCGACTCGATCCTGGTCGGCCATCTCCAGGCTGATGCGGCCCGCCGGAGTGATGTCCATCACCCACCACGTGCGCGGGTGGTCGTTTTTGGATAAGAAGCGGCGGCGCGCATCGCTTTGATGGATCGCCAGCATGGTCGGGCAGATCCAGAGCGAGATGGAAAAGTCACCGGTTCCGAAGTGCAGGCTCTCATGGTCCTCGACGGTCATGTGCGTATGGATCGTATCGCACAGCAGGGCCGTGCCGAACGGTCCGACCGCCAATCGAGCCCAGAGATCCCCGTCGTTGCCGTAGCCCGAACGGTCCTCGACCAGATAGCCAGCATCCTCGAAGGTCCAGTGCGCAACCAGCGTCGGATCGCTGCCGGGTTCAGGAGGGCTGCGCCGCGCAGATGACGGCGCGGGTGGTCGGCGTCGAGGCGGCTGAGCCAGTTCCTCGTCGGTGCCCAGTTTCAGATTGTCGATGTAAAAAACCGTGGCAGCCTGGCTGGTGCTGGAGATGCCCAACCAATCGATCCGGCGGAAGGCATCGCTGCGGTAAGGCAGATCGCGTACGATCGGATCATCGCCGGGCAACTGCAGAGTCAGTCGATATTCGCCCGGCGCATCGTCGCCCAATCGCATGGCGATCGACACTCGGACCCATTGGCCCAAGGGGATGGTGCCGATCGAGCGACCGCTGGCCGTCACCGCACCGTCAGGCGCGACGGACACGGTCGGGCCGACCAGATAGGGCGATCCCGCATCCATCTGACGCACCTCGATAAAGAAACTGGCGGGCGCATCGCTGCTGTTCAGCATATCCCAGGCCAGCGTCACCTCGCCGTCTTCGTAGGTACGGTTGTAGTAGATATGCGGTGTCCACGTGTACCGCTGATCCGGCGCGTCGGTGAACTTCAGGCTACGCGTGCCGCCGTAGGACGTGTCGTCCGAAACATGCAGCGCCGCGCCTTGTTCGCCCCTGACGACCCGGCCTTCCAATGGTTCGGCGTCCAGTCGATCGGCTTCAAAGTCGAAGTGGATCACCAACGGAACCTCGACGGGCGGCGAGACTTCGTTGCGAATCCGATTGGGATAGCGGCTGGGAAGTTCCACCCACTCGGGATCTCCGTACAATCCGGCGCGCTCGATATCGATCGGCTGGAAGCCCATTTCCAAGGCGGGCGAATCGGGGTGCAGTCGAAAATCGCCGTTATCCGGATCGACGAAACGCGGGTCGGCGACCACCGATCCCTCGTCCTTGCCGTGGATCTGCCAGGCATCGAAGTCCATCCCGGCAAACAAGGGATTGCCGTCCCGAGTCCAGTACACGTTGCGGCCCAGTTGCCAGTCGCCGTTTTTCCAGGGGCCGTCCAGCATCTGAGGATTATCCCCGCCGTACACGATGTTGCCTTCAGCGATGTAGTGGCACCGCAGATCCTCGCGCGATCGACGCAACTGGCCCGCGTCTCCCAAGGCGAAAACATTGTTGCGAACGATGCACTCCTTGCCATAGTGCATGAACAACGGGCTGTTGCGCACGCGGTACACGACATTGTTTTCGATCAGGATGCCGGTACTGCCCTCGTCCGGATAAATGCCCGAACCGTGCGAGACGTGAGCATAGCTGTAGACATCGTGGATGTGGTTGTTACGGATGGTGGTCCCCGGCGAAATGCCCAAGGTGTAGATGGCGCCCATGTCGCTCAGGCCGTCTCCGTTGCCCAGATGGTGGATGTAGTTGAAGTCCAGTTGATTGTGGTTCGCACTGCTGGGCTGAAATCCCCACGACCACCCGCATGAAATCCCCGAGTAATCGAAGTTGGAGATCTCGTTGTGAGTCACGCGGTTATGCGAACTCTTCCCGATCCAGACGCCGTGAGCACCTCGGAACATGTGCGACCCATCGTGGATCAGGTTGTTGTCCACGATGTTGTGTCCCGTCGGGAAGTGGTCGTTGACGCCCCAGCCGCCACCCAAGTAGACCCCGCCGCCGCCCAAATCGCGAAAATGACAACGCTGGATCCGATTGTGAGTGCATCCGGCGCCCAGCCAGATTCCATGAGCGCCGGTGTGCGCGATCTGGCAATCTACAAAACTGGCATGGCGCAGTCCCTGAGCGTGGATCAGGCCCGGCTGGTAGATTTCGCCTTGGCCCGGGTTGCGCAATCGCTGCAGGTTGGCGTTCGTATGTTGAAAGGCGATGCCGCGAAAATGAAGGTGCTGGACATAGCGATCTTCCGCCGGATCGCCGACGATTTCCAGCAGCGTCGAGGTGACCAGCGGCGCGACGATCTCGACCTGGCCCAACGTCTCCCCCGGCATCGGCCAGTAAGTCAACCGGCCGGTCGATGAATCCCAGTACCATTCGCCGGGCTCATCCAGCGCCTCGAACACATTCTCGACGAAATAACGCTGCTGCCGCTGCCAACGGCCCATGGGCCAGGGCGCCGGTTCGCGGAGCTGGACGCTGCTGGATTCCAAGTCGACCGAACGGATGTGATGGATCGACGTTTCCCAGGAGTGATAAACGACAACGATGGCGTCCTGCAGACGATCCCATTGCCGGATATCGCCTTCGTGGAAGTAGAAGCTGCGATTCACTCCAGCCGACGTGGGCCCATCGGTACGAAAGAACTCGCCGCGGTTCGGCGTCCGGGCTCGAGTGCGACGTTGGCCGTCGACAAACAATTGGTTGAACCGCCAAAGCTTGCCCTCGACGGTTTTCGGCACCGAGGTGGACCACAGGTGCCCGTCCTGCTTCCAGCCGGTGATCGGCACACCACCGCTGATGACGGGGCGCTGGCCGGGATAAGCCGCATAGGTCACCGGAAAAGCCTCGGTACCCGAGTCCTCGGGCGTGAATACCAGCGGCTCGTGCTGCCGATAGACGCCATCACGTAACAGCACCGTGACTGCCGCCGTCGGACCGGCGGCATTGAGTTCACGAACCGCCTGCTGGGCTCGCTGCAGCGTGGCAAACGGACCGTCCGTCCGTTCTGCATTGGGATCGGCCAACGTGCCTGACCAACCGTCGTCGCCCGTCGGGGCAACGTACAGTCGACGCGAATCGTCGGCCCCCAGGCCGATCGACGACAGCAGCAGTGAAAAAACGGTCAGGCTGAACAAGCAGAGCAAGGCACATCGTCGGAGGGAAGTCGGCATCGAAGTTACCTTTCATCGCCCAAATCGCCGTTCGGATGACTCGGACAAATTCGTGAGGGAAATCATCGGGCTGTTAGGATCGGCAAAGAAATAACTGGCGGATTGTGTTTGGTGGTATCCATCGCGAACGGGGTCGGGAGTCGTTTTCGGGCAACAACGAACCGTGTGGGACGTACTTTTTCCGAAAACGACTCCCGACCCCTTTCCAAAACGCGACAGCAATTCATTTGCCGATCCTTAGTATACCATCCGAGACGCCGTTGACGAGTCAACGAGCGATTTGTCTTGTGTTACGCCTTTCTGCACGAGGTCGCTTGAAGCATCGATCCGTTCGAAGTATCTTTCAACTAAGACAATCCATGTAGGAAGCAATTTTGGACCGGGAGAACAATAAGCGCCCGGCCAGGTATTTCTTGGTGGAATCGGGCGAACGGGGTCGGGGGTAGGTTTTGGG
>REEF01000317.1 GCA_007695205.1 Planctomycetaceae bacterium | reverse complement strand
AGCCATCATGGGACTGGATACCTGGATTAAAATTCCCTGTCAACGCTAATGGCTAATGAAGCCCTGACCCCAAAGACTGCAAAGACTGCTCGGTGCAACTGCCAACTGCCCAGTCCTCGCAGTGTGCCGTCGGCGAGATGAATTCCCGACAGCCCGACGAGGCGACTGGTCCTTGGTGGCAGGTCCGCAGTATAATCGCGGTAGATTGGATTGGCAGATGAAGATAAGGAAGACGGATGACGACATCAATTGACCTCACCGAGCAGGAAATTGCGGAACTCAAGTCGCTCACCAACCAATCGGATGCGGCGTCGGCAGTGCGCTGTGCGACCACCGAGTACCTCCGGTTCGCGCGCCGGAAGCGTCTCAAAGAACTCTCCGGCCAGGTCCAGATGGACGACAACTGGCGTGGTCTCGAAGACGTCGAATTGAAAGAACAACATGGCCGTCGCTGAGTTGGTTCTGGTCGATACCTGCATCTGGGTCCCTTTTTTTTAATCGTCCGCAATGCCGCGAGAAACGAGCGCTGGACGAGTTGCTGGACGAGTTGCTGGACGACGACCGCGCGGCCCTGATCGGGCCGGTGCTGACGGAAATCCTGCTCGGATTCCGCCGGGACGAGCAAGCCGATTGGGTCGCCTCGGAACTGCGCGGGCTGCACTACGTGCCGGTGACGTGGAATGACTGGCGTGCCGCCGCCAGACTCGGACGTGCCCTCGTTGCCACTGGACACGTCCTGCCACAGACGGACTTGGTGCTCGCGACCGTGGCTCTCGCGCACAACTACAAAGTCTTCACCAACGATCCGCACTTTGACTTGATTCCCGATCTCGCGCGATTCACGGCTGCGACTGGTTGACCAAGAGAAGCGGGACAGACGCGATTAAGTGGAACCCACGAAAGGTGCCACCCATATATCTTTCAGCGCAGAAAATGCCACTCACTTTTTCTTCCGGACGTCCGCGTGGTCGAGGTACTAGCCAGCGGCGGTGAATTGGTCCCTCTGGCGACAGGCGGATGCGGATCCCAACAGAAAATATCCGTCCCCCCTGGTTAGGGAGTCCTGTTAGATGGGTGGCGCCTATCGTTGCCGATCGTTGCCGTTGTTAGATGGATGGCACCTATCGTTGATTAGGTGGGTGGCACCTATTGGCTGCCCTCCCATTCCATCATGCCTGCATGCCCGTGTCCATTTTCGCGGCCGTGCCTTCTGCGGGTCGGGTTTGGACCAACGTGCACCCTGCGTAACCGTTACGCACCCGCCCAGCCGTTTTTGAAAAAAACCGCCTGTCGTGCGAAACCCCGCCGGCCGATTGAGCTTGCTCAATTCACCGCTGCAGACCGGCCACTTTTTACATTTTGGCCCCCGACCAGCATCCACAGCGAAAATGGACAGATTGATTCAACCATGCTTGGATGCGACCGTCCATCTGTGCGGGCGACGAGGACGTTCGGTTTCAGCCCCGTCGCCGAGCGTCCCTCTTTCGCAGTGGCGGTCGGCTGCATCGCTTGGTTCTGGGACCAACATGTCGACGTCTCGATTCTCGTCGTTAGTTTCCGACTGCCACGTGATCGTGAACGAATTCAGAAAGTACTCGACAGCTTCGGAATGGAGTAGCCCAGGCATATAGACTACCTGAGCTTGGTACACGCGATCGCCGACGACGAACACACGCGCTCGAAGTACATGGTCTTTGACGACAATCTTCTGGTCGCGACCACGGAGCCCGTGCTGTTCAATCGGACCATTATGTTCGACCGTGCCATTCACCGCGTCGGCCGTGAACTGAGCTGCCATTTCGTAACGCTCCGTAACGGTCGATTTTGCATCAGGGAGAACAAACGACAATGCGACACCGAAGCGCGATGTCCCGCACCATGCGAAGAACTCGTGGATGTCGGAATCGATCCGTTCTGCCTTCCGCGACGCCATTTCGACCTTACCGGGGAAATCCGAGGAGAAGCCCCATCTCTCGGACGCGAATCTCGTCCAATTCTCTGCCTTGCGGGCCGTCTCCGGATCGATATTCCAGAGGGAATGTCGCGCGGCGCCGGCTATGTTGGGATCCGAGGAACGCGTCAGTTCGGACAACCGTGGAAGCGCGGAAAGGGCATCCCGACGGAGGCGTCCTAAGGCACATATTGCCTGGAAACGGACTTCCTGATCCGGGTCGTCAAGGAGCTTACGAAACGCGACGACTTGGTCGTGGAGAAAAGCGCATCGTTGGAAAAGGACCACCGCTGGCCACCGCACTTTTGGGTCTGGATGCCCCAAGCACTCTCGAAGGACAGGGATCGCCCGCGGGTCGGAATCGAAGGCGTCCAATGTTGTCTGACGGATCCGCCCGGACGATCCGTCCGCGGCAATCACGGCAGCCCAGTACGTTGAAGGACGCAAGTGATAGAACGAGTCGCCACGAACAACGCCCATCAGGATGCGCGTTGGGTCAATTACGACCACGGCGCAGAGAATCGCGGCTGTTCCGAGAAGAACCGCTGCGAGAGGCCACTTCCGAGTCATGCATCACCCGCCCGAAACGCTGCTGCATCAACAGCGAAAGAACCGAGTCCCAGAACGGCCGGGATGGCCATCCGACGCCCGACCGATCGACCACTTGAAATACCGCCCCTTTGGTCCATCCCGTGGTTCGTGGGCTGCGTACGTCAGCCACCAGTTCGACGCTGGACGACCGCCGCCCAGCCGATCGATCCACATCCTAGCACACCACGGCAGCGACGGCAAACATTTTTCGCGGTCCATGCCCGAAGTTGCAGCCGGGCCGGGTCCAGTCCAACCATCGCCGTGACGAGTTGCTTGCGGGAGCCGAGCTGCACGCTCTTTTCGTTCGCATCGCATTTGCCCTGAAGGGGCCCGACATATCAGCCCAGGGCAAGGCGACGCGAGTTGTGCGAGCGTCGCCGTCGCCCTGGGTGGCGTATCCATAGCGGCGAAGAAGCCCTGAAGGGGCGAGACATTCGATGCATCGGTCTGTGCCGCCCTTTCAGGGCTTGGGAACCAATCGCCACCACCACCCGGGGCGGCGCTACACTCTGCCCCGGGCTGATCTGTCCCAGCCCCTTCAGGGCACACCACCGCAGCCCGCAAGATTCCGAACGCTGGCAGGACCGATCGTTCGAGGGACGGGACAAACCGCAGGGTTTTGGTGGTGATTCCGCGGATCGCGATGCCGCGAAGATCCGGCCGAAGTGCCGCGGTCGTCCGTCGCGTGTTCGTTTCGAATGACAGAAAAATTAGATGACAGAAAAATCAGAATAGGCCCAGGGTCCAAGGGGCCATTTTTCTGTCATTACATCTTTCTGTCATTCCGATTCCGGAAGTCCGGACGACTCGACGTGCGGCGGAGTTGCGCCGCAAGCGGCAACGGGGCAGCAAACGATGCCGTGATCGAAGATGAAAGCGCGGCCACAGCGGATCGGTGCGGGCGACGAAGCAAACGCGACCGGGCGGTCAGCGGCGGTTGCCCACGAACGTCGAAGATCACCGATGACGGCCCACTCCAGAGTCGTCCGGATTCTCAACTGAGGTGACGGGGCCGTCATTCGGTGCATCGCTTGGTTCGGCAAGAAAATCATCGCCTTTCTCCTGCTCACCAAGAAATGGACTCGCATTCACATTCGTCGACAGCACAAAGCGAGCAGTCCAAACGGTTCCTGAGAAAATACCTCCCTGCGAACTCACGGGCTTATCGAGTTCCATCTCGCCTTCGTACAGACTCTTGGTTGAGTGCGATACGCCTGCCAGGCGAGCAAAGAACCTGCCATCTCTACATTCAATTCTACCGGATAAAATCTCGCCGCCGGTTCCGGAGTCGCCCAAGGCGACAAAAAACTCTTCAGACAGGGTGATTCTAGTGGTCACAATGCGTCTTGGTGGGATGGCCGGATCGGTATAATAACGAGGCACGATTAGATGAACGAACAGTGGATTATTCTGCGAATGCGGCTCCATCGCGTGGACTGCTGAAACCGCGTCCGACGGATCGTGTTCAGGCTGCGTCGTTCCACGTCTGGCTTCACACGAAGTCAATAGCATCACCGCAATTCCGCTGAGAATCGAAGCTTTGAGTTTCATGATTTGCGCCGTTGCGCCGAACTTCTAATTCTACCGCCGATACGACCGCCAGAGTCTTGGCATGGCGGGCATATCGACGGCATAAAACGGTTCACATTCCCACGATTGTATCCCACGTAAACTCGAACGTGCAAGCGTTTTCCGACGATTTTCCCACGTTTGGTGGTGCGCGTTATGCCGTCTGCATCAGACGCGGGGACCCCACCTTTCGTGTTACCTCGTTCTAGGGGCTGATTTTATGCGGTCAGCAGGCTCCTATGGCCGTTGTCCCCCAATCCCCCGAATACTGGTCGCAACCCGACCTGCCCGCCACCCGGCCCGCGGATCCCCATCAGCGTCGCGGATCAATCCCGCGGTTTGCGGCCGGCAGAAACTGGACAGATGGATCGAGGCACGGTTGAATGAGTGTGCCCATTTACCGGGCGTGCCGTTTTGCGGCTCGGGCATTCAGGACAGGTGTACGGTTGCA
>REEF01000742.1 GCA_007695205.1 Planctomycetaceae bacterium | reverse complement strand
GCCGACCACGGAGAACGTACTCGCGCTACACAGGGAATTCCCACGATCCTGCCATGCTCCAAGTTCAACTCTGCCAGTCTTTTCAGCGGGATCGTGCCGAACGTGCTCCGATACCGATACGGCTCGCCTGGCTTCGAGACTCGTTCGATCGTCACCATCACGTCGAATTCGACATTGTCGAATTATCGACACGAAACCATATCGCTTGTGCGCTTTGGCCACCGCATCGAAGAATGCTTCGCGGTCGAACGGTCGTTCCGGAAAGAGAATGATGTGAGGAGCGTCGGCCGGCGAGCGTTTGGCACAGGCCGCTGCTGCGGGCAGCCAGCCCGCGCTGCGGCCGACGGTCTGAAAGATCGTGAACTGGTCGACTTTTTGCATATCGCGAGCCAGCAGTCCGCCTTGCAGGATGCTGAGCGCCACATAGCGGGCCGCACTGGGATAACCGGGGGTATGGTCGACGCCGAACAGATCGTTATCCACCGTTTTGCTGATCCCGATGCCGTTCAGTTCGTAGCCGTGCTGGCCGGCGTATTCTACGATGCGGTGGATCGTATCCATCGTGTCGTTTCCGCCGATCATGAACAAATGGCGGACGTTGTAAGCCTTCAAACGTTTCAGGATCGTGCCCAGATGTTCTTCTTGCAGCTTCAGGCGACTGGAACCCAACGCGCTGCTGGGCGTGGTGCGCAAGCCGCGTAACGTATCCTTTTCTTCTGCCCCCAGATCCAGCAGATAGTTGTTCAACACGCCCTCGATGCCGAACCGCATGCCAAAGACGCGACCGATCTTCTTCGACTTGACGGAAGTCTCCACGACACCGGCCAGCGAAGCATTGATCACCGATGTCGGACCGCCTGATTGACCTACGATTGCATTGCCTTCGCCCATCGCTTCATTTCTCCTTGCTACCTATCGGGCAAACGATCATCCCTCCGGTTTTCCGGAACCTGAACCGGTCAACTATAACAGAGTGATCCCCGTTCTGGCTATGGGCCAAGGCGGCTTGTGGACCTTGATTTCGATGACGAACCTCGATAGGCTACGGCGACGGTGCGCAAAGGTGCTCGAAAACGACTCAAGGAACACGTGCCGTCGCATCAAGTCCCCGCGACGTGGACAGCGTCACCGCGGAATGTTCGAGTGCATAATGAACGGTCAGATCGGTGAGTTCGCTCTGTTGCAGGCGTTGCCTGTGCAAGAGCCCTTTCTCGCCTCGCGTTTCGCCGGGCTTCCTCAAGACCTGCCCCCAATCCCCGTCCCAAAGGACGACACCGTAGATGTTCGCTGTTCTCGTGGTGATCTTGAGTTCGAGGGAAAAAAGTGAAAGTACAGCTTGC
This sequence comes from Planctomycetaceae bacterium, assembly GCA_007695205.1. Taxonomy (GTDB): domain Bacteria; phylum Planctomycetota; class Planctomycetia; order Pirellulales; family Pirellulaceae; genus SKKK01. Next base: position 3,222 of record REEF01000742.1, on the reverse strand, counting down.
TGCTGTCACCGCATGCGTCTCGTCTGCCATCCGGGCGACTTGGCCCGCCGAGTGCCGTAAGTGTTTTGCTCGTAACGTTTTCGGGGATTGCTGTCGCCAGACGGCGAGGATCGAGTGGGTGGGAAAATCATCACATCCACCTGTTCGGGATTCGCAAATGCTGATACAAGCCCGATTTACGTCGATTCATCTCATGAGATTGGCGTTGTTTTCGGCGGCGTCGTTGCGCCGCCACGTCACTCATCGAAATCCGTGTGGGACTGCGAGTCCACTTGCCGATGGTTCGCCCGATTGCCAGGTCGCTGCTGTTCAACGCGTCACGGTCGCCGTGGTGGATGGTCGCGGTCTGCTGCTGGTTGGGGATCGTCGCTTCGGCAGCGGCCGATTTTCGCGATTCGTTCGAATCTCCCGAGGTCAGTTGGCAGTTGATCGACGCGGATTGCCCGGTACGAATCGAGGACCACCAGCGCGACTTTCAGGTCGCCCATTCGGGCCAGGCCAGTGAGCACTTGACCATTCGAGCCGGGCGTGGCACTTACGTCTACTTGGCCTATTCCATCGGTCACGCGCGCTTGATCGCCGAATGGGCCCCGAGTCTCTGGGTGCTGGCCGATCAACCGGGCATTCAGTTGATGGCTCGCGTCGTGTTGCCTCGGAGTAACGACCCTCGAACGGGAACACCTATCACCACGTTGTTACGAGGGGACATCTACGACCGAACCGGATCGTGGCAGCAGCTTGGGATTCGGCGGCCGGACCAGATTCTGCAGCGGCAGGTACGAGCTTTGCGATCGCAATTCGGATCCGACATCGATCCGCGCGAAGCCTACGTCGATCTGATCGTCTTGAACGCGTACGGCGGTGTTGGCGACACGCGATTATGGATCGATGACCTGGAGATTCGCGGCATGGTACCAGCCACCCCCCCGGATACTGCCTCGGAAGGCAATGACCTGGAACCGTCCATGGCGACGCCGGGCACGAGCAGTTCGACGCCCCTGCGGGCACCGGGCAGCGCCCAGGTCAAGTTGAACGGTTCGGTGTTGACAGCAGGCGGTGTTCCCCTGTTTCCGCGAGTGATCGAATCGAACGGCGAATCGCTCGAGTGGCTGCAATCGCTGGGGTTCAACGCGGTTAAACTGGCCGCAGCGCCCACCCCGGTCCAATTGCGCGAGGCGGATCGGTTGGGGATCTGGCTGATCGCTCCGCCGCCGAACGACCTGCAGATCACCAACGCTCACGATTGGGTCATGGCCTGGGATCTTGGCAGCCGACTGGGCGAACCGCACCTGGAACTGACTCGCCAACGCGTCGAAGCCGTCCGCCAGGCGGACGTGCGATCCGGCCGGATCACGATCGCTGGGGCGGACCAGAGGATGTGGAGCTACAGCCGTCTGGCCAGTTTTCTGGTCCTGCACGCCTCGCCATTGGGCACCAGTCTATCGCTGCCCATGCAGGCACGTCAATTGCGTGAACGTCCCACCCTCGCTCGCCCGGGAACTCCCGTATGGACCGCGATTGCGACCGAACCGCCTGCCGCCTTGGTCGACCAGTGGTCCGCCTTGGGTCTGGGGCCCCCGTTATCGATGTCAGGCGAACCGGAACAGATCCGGCTGCTAACGTATACGGCGGTGGCCAGCGGGGCGCGGGGATTGGTATTTCAGTCACGGTCTCCGCTGGATCGGACCGACGAGGACACGCTGGCACGCGTACGCACGCTGAAACAATTGAACCTGGAATTGCAGACCATCGCGCCGTGGCTGGTCGCCGGCACGCGATTGGCCGACGTCGATGTGGGACGTAGCGATATTCGAGTCAGCGTGATGCAGACCGAGCGGGCGCAACTGCTGTTGATCCTGAGCCAGGACCCGCATCACCAATACACGCGCGGTCCTTCAGCCCCAGCCCCCCTGACGATGGTCGTACCCAGCCCTGCCAATTCGCCGCAAATCTACCGTTTGACACCTGGGGGCTTAAGGACGATCAGCTCGCGCCGCGTCGCTGGCGGCATCCGGTTGACGTTGGACGAAGTCAATTTGGTGAACCTCGTAGCCATCGCACAGGACCCGCTGGTGCTGAACCACCTGACCCGATCGCTGGCCAGTTCGCGAGCCGAATTGGCCAGACTGATGCGAGACACGGCGATCAGCCAGATCGATTTGGTCGAGCGGATTCATCGGCAACAGGCTGGCCCGATCACATCGTCGGCTGATGAACCTCGATTCCGACAGATCCGTTCCCACCTGCAGCACAGTCAGTACCTGCTGGAGGCGCAGGATCACGCGGCGGCCTTCGAGTTTGCCGAGAAATCGTTGGAGGGCCTGGCGCACATCCGGCGCAGGAACTGGGAGACGGCCGCCAGCACCTTTGCTTCACCCGCCGCCAGCCCGTATTGCACGACTCTGGCGGCGCTGCCGCTGCACTGGGAGATGGCTCGCCGTCTGCAGGCAGCCCCGAATTGGAGCGGGAACCTGCTGCCCGCCGGCGATTTTGAAAATCTGACGTATCTGCATCAGAGCGGGTGGCAGAACAACGCCAGCGAAGTCCGAAGCGTGTCGACCGCTGTGGAACTGAGCAGCCAGTCGCCGCATCGAGGAAATTCCTCATTGCGGATGGTCGTGCTGCCGACAGGCGATGGCGATCCGCCCGTCGCTCTCGAAACACCTCCGCTCCGGATCGTCTCCGCACCGGTGTCCGCGCGTCGCGGCCAACTTGTCCGCTGGCACGGCTGGATCCGAATCCCTCGGCCTATCGACACCAGCCCGGATGGGTTCATGATGTACGATTCGATCACCGGTTCCCCTCTGGCCTTACGTTATTACGAAACCGATGGTTGGGAACCGTTTATCGCTTATCGAGCTGCCGTCCAAGACGGTCCGGTGTCCCTGAACTTCGCCCTGACCGGGGTGGGCGAGGTTTTTCTGGACGACGTGGAAATCGCCGTCCGCGACCCGATCGGCGACGGCTATCCCACCCCCAATGTCACCCGCAGATGATTCGACCTTCCCAGCCGGAAGAATCGGCCAATCGGCACCTTCGCTGCTGGTGACAAATCCCCCCCCGGATAAGGATCGGAAAAGAAATAGCTGTCAAATTTCGTTTGGTGGTCCTAGCGCGAACGGGGTCGGGAGTCGTTTTCGGGCAACAACGAACCAACTGGAAAACGCAGCCAATGAAAACCACAACCCCCCCCCTACGCCAAAACCCCCAGATAATAACATT
>REEF01000574.1 GCA_007695205.1 Planctomycetaceae bacterium | reverse complement strand
TACCGGGCAGCTCAAACCGTAATCTCTCACCTAATCTCTCCACAATTGCTCGCAGCCCCCGTAGATTATGTGAAAGATTATGTGAAAGATTATGTGAAAGATTAGGTGTCCTGATAGGTGCCACCCATCTTTCATCGCCGCCCTTGCTGCATAATCCTGCGGCGGCGAAAAGGACCGAGAAGGACAGGCATTTTTTGGATGATCCTAAGTTCGGGAAGGTGTTGGCGGAATTGGAGACGGCCATTGGGACGTAGACTGTCGGTCGATTCTGGACTCGAAACGAAGGACGACCGATGCACGCGATCGAAAAAGGCGAACGTTGGCCGTCGAAGGCCGTTACTTGCTTTGACGGCGCGAGGCGATCAGGCCTGCGATGTAGGCGCCTTTGAAGCCCGAATCGATATTGACGACGGTCACATTCGAAGCGCAACTGTTCAGCATCCCCAGCAGGGCGGCCAAGCCGCCGAACGCGGCCCCGTAACCGACGCTGGTCGGCACCGCGACGACCGGGCAATCGACGTATCCGCCCACCACGCTGGGCAAGGCGCCTTCCATCCCGGCCACGACCACCACGGCATCCAGATCCTGCAGCTTGGGAAGATGGGCTGGCAGCCGATGAGGTCCGGCGACGCCCACGTCGTGGATCGTGGTGACTTCCACGTGCATCCAATCCAAGGTTTCCCGAGCCTCTTCCGCCACCGGCAGATCGCTGGATCCAGCCGTGATCAAAGCGACTCGCCCCACGCGAGGCGGATCGGCCGTCGATTCATCGGAAGGCGCCGGGATCCGGAATGTCCGAGCCAAGGGGTTGTACTGTCCGTTGGAAAACCGGTCGCACAGGATTTCGGCCTTCTCCGCGCTGACTCGCGTCGCCAATACGGGCGCACCATGCTCGCCCAGTCGCTGGAAGATGGCGATCAGTGTCTCGACACTCTTCCCTTCCCCATAGACCACCTCGGGAAACCCGCAGCGTCGGCGGCGATCCAGATCCAAGGTCACCTCGGCGAATTCCGCCATGATTGGCTGAGCCATCGTCTGCACAAACTGATCCAATTCGATGTGGCCATCCAGCAGTTGCCGAGCGATGGCTTCGACTTGTTTTGCATCCATTTCACGTTTCCTGACAAAGGTTCTTCAGACCCAATCCAGCCCGGTGATTCCCCTGATCCGCTCGTGATACTCCCCCAGCAGGCCGCCCACCACATCCCAACACTGCTCGTGACGGACCTCGATGTCCCCGTGTTCGTTGACGCGGACGATCGTATCGTTGGTGATTCCCGAATTGATCAGGTCCTGCTCACGCATTTCCTCGTCATTGACCACTTCAGCCAACTGCTTGCCGGTCATTTCGATAAATCGCATCACGGTTCCTTTCCATCGTGTACCTGAGTCTGCTGCCGCACGGCCTCGGCCAGTGCCAGCATGGATTGCACATCAAGTTCCTCCGCGCGGGCATTGCCGTCAAGCCCCTGTTGCTGCATCAGGCGATCGACGGTCGCTTTATCCTCTTGGCCCTTCAGGAAGCCGATCAATTCACTGCGCAGGAATTTCCGCCGATGAAAAAACATGGCTCGCACAAATCGATGAAAGAACGCGGGGTCGGGGATCTCCGCCCGTTTCTGGGGGATCGGACGGATCTGGATGATGGCCGAATCGACTTTAGGTCGCGGCCAAAACACGCTGGGCGGCAGGACGCGTAGGATTTCTGTCTCGCATTGACACTGGATCCAGATACTGAGCGCTCCATAGGATTTGGTTCGGGGCGAGGCCGTGATTCGATCGGCCAGTTCCTTCTGGATCGTCACGGTCATCGATACCGGTATCGGATCGATGTGCAGCAGGTTGGTGATGACCGGTGTCGCCACGCGGTACGGCAGATTCGCCACCAGCTTCAGTTGCTGTCCGGGCGCCGCGTCCAAGCTCTGCCGAATCGTGTCCAGAACCTCCGGTGCAAAACGGTTCTTGTTCTTCAGCGCATCTTGCTGCAACATCGTGATGTTGTTGAAGTCGATCAGTGTTTCCGCGGCCAATTGATGCAGATAAGCATCGATCTCGACCGTCACCACGGCTCCCGCCTGTTCGGCCAGCATCGTCGTCAACGAACCGGTGCCCGTGCCGATCTCCAGCACCACGTCCTCGGTTCCGATCACCGCAGCATCCGCCAATAATCGGACCAGGTTCAGATCGACCAGAAAGTTCTGGCCGTGGCGTGCATCGGGGATCAAACCGACTTCGCGGAATCGCCGGATCAAATAGGAGACCGTCTGACGGGGTGCGTTCATCCCAAATTTCTCTTTCGCCGAAGGTTGGCTTGCCAACGCTTCAAAAAGACAGCAGACACTGCCAGATAAATGTGTTGCCCAAACCTTCGATCTGATCCCAGACTCGCTGAACCAGTTCTTCGTCACCCAGGATCTCGGGGGTCTCGCGACGTTTTTCTTCCCAGGGAATGCAGACGCCGGGCTTGATTCTTGGTTGAGGACGACCACGCAACCCAAACCCGGTCTCCGGCAGCGGTTGGACCGGAGCTGCGGGGGTGACCGGTTCCGCCGACGGGACTCCGCTGTACATGCCATACTCCCGAGTCGTTTCGGTCATCGCCCTCAGGTTTTCGACTTTGGTATCATTCTGCATGATCGCTCCGGCGTCCATGATGTATCCGCCATCGCCTGCAACGCCTTCGATCACTCGGCGGCAGCACTCGCGGACCTCCTCAGGAGTCCCGAAGCTCAACAGACGATTCGGGATCCCGCCGCTCAAGCAGAACTTGTGGCCGATTTTGCGGTGAGCTTCAAAGATATCGTCCTGATCGACATGGTACACGATACTCTGGTCGGGCAGTTCGGCAAAGGTATCCAGGTGCGCGTTCCACTTGCCTTCGGCATAGAACAACGTCTGATGACCGTTGGCCCACAATTCCTCGACGATCGGCCTGAGCGTCGGCCAGAAGTGAGACTGGAACTGTTGATGATTGATAAAGGGGACGCACCCGCGATGCATCCAAAATCCGACGGGAACTTGTCGAGCCGGATCGGCGGTGGTCAACGCGACGTGGGTCAGGTGCGGCACCAACGCTTCGCAGGCGGCCAACACCTTGTCCGGTTGCGTGTGCATGTCCATCACCAGCCCGATATAACCGCGGAGCTTATCGGCGATGATGTCAAAGGGAGCCTTCAGGATCCCGGCGATCGCCGACACAGTGCCACACTGCTCTCGCAACAACTGGTTCTGGTGGCCCAATGCCCCGAAATACTGCATCATGGCCATGCCGCCTTTGACCAGCGCCAGATTATGCCGATAACTGGCCGGCTGGCCCGGCGCCACGATTTCCGCCGAGACTCGAGGCAGCCAGACATTGTACAAAAAACCGGTGGGATCATCGATCAAGTGGTCGTACTCGTCGGCCTTCATGAACGCATCGTCTTCTTCCGGCTCGCGGTACTGGAAGCCGACGTTGGGTTCGATATGAATCCCCGGGATGCCGTAGTACTTCAGTCCGATCGCCTGCGTCAGGCCCGTCCAGACGTACACCATGTTACAGACCACCGCGTCCCAGTCGAAATCGAGGGCGCATTGGCGTGCGGCCTTGAGGGCATAGTCGTACTCGTGCGTCACCTGCTGGCAGGTGTATCCGGCATGCACGGCCGTCAGTTCGGCCACCAAAGGCCGAATCGGGACCATATCCGGCTTCTCGTTCCGCATGGCGGTGACATAACGATTCAGACGCTGGGCATACAACGTCTCCTTGTCCTGGGGAATTGCAGCGCTCACGATGAATATCCTCCGCTTCGGTGGTCACACTTTCAGACACGGGCCCAACAGACGACAGTATGAGACCAATCGAGCGTCTTGTCGATAGGCAAGCCCCTACCGATTGTTTGTTGGCCTTGTTCGTTGTTCATCGTTCGTGGTCGGCTGGTTTGTTGGTCGGTTGGATGCAAACGACCGAACGAAAAGAGCGGGGGCCAACGGCCCGGAGGTTTGCTTGGGAGGATTGACTGTCGGTTACGTCAAAATTGCCGGGCCGTTGGCTCGGCGGTTGATCTAAGCACCCGGCCAGAAGTTTCTTTGAACTTGGGGTCAGGTCTTGACTTATAACTTATCGGGCATTGAAGTCTGTGATGGAAAGAGAGGCGATAAGTTATAAGTCAAGACCTGACCCCAATGCGTTGGAGGTAGACGGCGTTCAGCCGCATCAGTTCGTTGCCGGTTCCACGAAGGATGCGTACGCTTAGCCGTTGTTGGCCGGGCTCCAGATGCAACACGCCGGCGGGGAATCGCGCGAATTGCTCTGCCGTCGCGGTGGCCTGGACCGTATGCTGTAGCGAAGACGGACCGGCGGAGACTTCCAGTACGCCACCGGCTGCCTGCGGGCGGCAGCCGTAGCTGAGTATGACCGAGTACTGGCCAGGTTGCAGGACGTCGATTCGCCAGACGGCTTGCTCGCCCGGCTGTTTCCAAGTGTCGATCGTGTCCCAATCGTACCCATCAAAGGTATAGACGATGTGGTCCCCTTCGCACGTCGCCCAACTGGGTTCTAGCTTGACCGGGTTCTGGTTCGGAT
>REEF01001011.1 GCA_007695205.1 Planctomycetaceae bacterium | reverse complement strand
GGACGGCTGACCGCTAATCAACGCTAATGGACGCTGATAACAACGAATGAGCGTTCATCAGCGTTCATCAGCGGTCCGTTCCACCGAAATGCGAGGCCTTTACGCGAAGTCGTCGATCCTGATTCCCTGGGTGGGTGGTTTCAAACGCCGAACAACGCTTTCGACGGCTTGAAACCGATCGAGGTCATCGAACGAGGCGAGATCGACCGGCTCTGGGAGATGGTATACCGACTTCGTAGTGGCATGCCAGGTTGACGGGAACTTGAGCCAAGCTGGCGACCGGGATCACCTCGATGGCCCTTGTCAGGGCCACCATCGATCTAGTAACATACCGTTCCAAACGAAGGGGGGAACCCATGGCACAATCGCTGTTTCATGGACAGAGGATCGCGGAACGTATTCACGGCTCGATGCCCATCGATCAGGCAGCCGCACGCTTAGCTCCACGCTCGCCGCGGGACGACAAGCTGCCGCCGCGTTTGCCGGGTGGGAACGATTTTTCGACTGCAGGCCTGGCCGCTCGACAAGCTTTTCTGCAAGCCGAGTACGGCATCGATGTCCGGTTGCTGAACGGGGACGCCGGGGTTCCGCCAGCGGAAGAGCTGCGCGGCAATATCGAGAATCTGATCGGTTTCGCTCACGTTCCGATCGGTGTGATCGGTCCGCTGCGAGTCAACGGCCTGTACGCCCACGGTGATTTCATCGTGCCGCTGGCCACGACCGAAGGCGCGATGGTGGCATCGTATCATCGAGGTGCTTACGTGGTTTCCCAAGGTGGCGGGGTGACCGCGTTGTGCCTGACCGAATCGGTGTCACGTGCGCCCGGCTTTGCGTTCCGCACCATGATCGAAGCGGCTCAATTCATGGACTGGGTCGTGCAACACGCGGATTCCTTCAGCGACGCCGTCGAGCAGACGACATCCCACGGCAGACTGACGGATGTCAAACTGTCCAGTTGTGGTACGCTGGTCTATCTGATCTTCGAGTACGAAACGGGGGATGCAGCCGGTCAAAACATGGTGACGTTGGCGACGGACAAGGTCTGTCGTCATATCCTGGCGCAAAGCCCTTACCAGCCGGTGCGTTGGTATGTCGAGGCGAATCTTTCGGGCGATAAAAAGGCCAGCATGCTGTCCTTTCTCGGCACACGCGGCAAGAAGGTGGTGGCTTCGGCCCACATCCCGTCGCGGCTGGTCGAGCGTTTTCTGCACACGACGCCTGCCGAGATGGCCGAATACTGTCGTGTATCAGCGCTGGGTGGCGTGCAGAGCGGAACGATCGGCGTGCACGGTCACTATGCCAACGCCCTGGCGGGGCTGTTCATCGCCTGCGGCCAGGATGTCGCGTGTGTGGCCGAGGCGTCGGTGGGAGTCACCCAGATGACGGTCGATCCGGACGGCGCGCTGGCCGTGTCGGTGACCTTGCCCAATCTGTTGGTGGGCACCGTCGGGGGCGGTACGCATTTGCCCACGGCACAGGCTTGCCTGGCGATGCTCGATTGCGTCGGCTCCGGTCGAGCTCGCAAGTTCGCCGAGATCTGTGCGGCGACCGTGCTGGCGGGCGAAGTGTCGATCATCGCCGCCATGGCGGCCGGCGATTTCGCCAGCGCCCATGCCCATTATCGTCCCGGCTCGAGGCAATCTGATGAACGCACCAAAACCTGACCATCCGAGCGATTCGGAGCCGATGCACGAGCCCGGTGCGTCCGACGACGTGGCTAGCCGAGTGGCCTTCGATCGGATTCGTTACGCCAACTGCTGGGAGGACAGTGCGCTGTTGATCCAGTCGCTGTGCCCGGCGCCGGGAAAACGTATCCTGTCCATCGCTTCTGCGGGCGATAACAGCCTGCACCTGCTGTCGCACGGCGCCGAAGTCGTCGCAGCGGATCTGAATCCGGCACAATTGGCGTGCGTGGAATTGCGAGTCGCAGCGATTACCACCATGGACGATGACGACTCGCTGGCGTTCCTCGGGTTTTCGCCTTGCCAGCAGCGAGCCGCCACTTATGCTAGCCTTCGACAGAAACTGTCACCGTCCGCTCGGGCGTTTTGGGACTCGCATCCTCAGATCATTCAGCAGGGCGTCATTCACGGAGGCAAATTCGAAGACTATTTTCGCCTGTTCCGCCGCCGGGTGATGCCATGGCTCCACGGCCGCCGCACCGTCGACGAGCTGTGGCAGCCGCGTGACCAGACAGCGCGTGAGGATTTCTACCAGCGACGTTGGAACAATTTTCGCTGGCGTCTGGCCTTTCGCTTGTTCTTCAGCCGTTGGTTCATGGGTCGAGCTGGGCGGGATCCGGAGTTCTTCCGCTACGTCGAAGGGTCTGTCGCCGATCGGATCCTCGGCCGATGCCACTACGCTCTTACGCAACTGGAAACGCACTCGAATCCGTACTTGCGTTATATCCTGACCGGTTCGTTTGCCGGCGCGATGCCCGACTGGACTCGACCGGAAGTGCTGGCCGGTATCCGTCGCTACGCCGATCGCTTGACCCTGTTCCATGGCGGGATCGAAGCGGCCGCGCGGCAGAGCCAGGCCGGTTTCGACGGGTTCAATCTCTCGGACATCTTCGAGTATCTCGCTCCCCAAGCCTGCGAGCACCTTTATGGACAACTGCTGGATCATGCGCGAGACGGCGCGCGATTGGCCTATTGGAACATGCTGGTTCCGCGTGGCTGCCCGGATACGTTTCGCGATCGCGTGACGCCGTTGGAGGATCTGTCGCAACGCTGCCATGCCCGCGACCGTGCTTTTTTCTACAGTGCTTTTCGAGTGGACGAGTGCCGATGAGCAGCGCCAGCGAGTTGGAACTCGATCCGTCGCCGCCGGTTTTCTGGCATGAGGAACTAGCCGGCGCACTCATGCTGGTCGCTCTGTTCGTCGCATTGATCGCTGTGGCCGAAACGCTGGCTCGCCGCACTCGCATCCCGCCGGAATGGTCGCGCAAGATGGTGCATTTGGGCGGCGGGCTGGGTTGCCTGCTCTTTCCGTTGCTGGTCAGTCGAACGTGGACCGTGCTGGTGCTGGCTCTGGGGTTCGGCGGCGTATTCTGGTGGGCGGAACGATCCGGTTGGTTGCAATGCCTGTGCCGCGTAACTCGCCGCAGTCACGGCAGCGTCTATTATCCGCTGGCCATCGTGGTGCTGTTCGCATGGACGGCCGATCGCTACGGACTGTACCTGAGCGCCGTGTTGGTGCTGACCCTCTCGGACACCGCCGCCGCGCTGGTCGGTTCGCGCTTCGGTCGCGTCCACTATCGCACGGGTGCCGTCGGCGAGCAGAAGAGCCTGGAGGGTTCCTTGATCTTCGCGATCCTGACGTTCCTGGTCGTGTTGCTGCCGTTGCTGTGGTGGGGCGAGACGGGGTTGAGCCAGGCGCTTCTGTCCGCGTTGCTGACCGCGTCGCTGTTGACCTCGGTCGAAGCGGTATCCAGCGGCGGACGCGATAATCTGTACGTGCCGATGCTGGCTGCTTTTATGCTGTTGAAAGTGGTGACGAAATCGGTGGAAGAATTGGCCCTGCAATCGGTCAGCATGCTGCTGTTGTTCGCCGGTCTGTTCGTGCTGAATCACTACGGTCGCATGTTGCGAGTCAAGGCCTTGATGACCATGGGGATCATCGCCTACGGGGTGTGGAGCCTGGGCTCGATGGATTGGGCCGTACCGCTGCTGGTGGCGTTTGCCTCTTTCTCCGGCGTCTTCATGGCGACCGGAATGCAACAACGTCGCTCGCTTGCTTATCGCCGTATGCCTCTGCTGGCGATTCCAGCCGTTATCTTGACTTTGGCGGCAAACCTGACGGGCACGTTCGCGTTTTGGTACGGTCCGTATCTGGTAGCCGTATTGGTGCCGCTGGTCTGGGGCGTGGTTGTGCAATTGACCGACGCCCACACGATTCCCACGTTTCGGTGGACTCGCCGGCATTTGGCCGTGGCGTCTGCCGCCGTAACGCTGACCCTGGCGCAACCCGTCCTGCTGAGCCGAGCGCCCGATGCGTTGACCGTGGCGGCCATCGCGCTGGGATGCGTGGCCATCACCTGGCTGGGGCTGGGATTGACCTCGGTTTGGCATCGATTCGGGGGCAGTACGGCGGTGATCCTGGTCACCTGCGGGGCAATTGGGCTGACGATCGCCGGTCAGACCAGCGGAGGGTTGTCGGAGTGGGCGCCGATCCGCTGGGCCGATGTCTTCGGCCGGGATGCGGATGTGATGTTTCCGCTGAACTGATGGAAGCAGTATTGGAAGGGGGACGGACGCATGAGAGTCGTACAAGTCGATCCGCAGGATTCCGCCTTGCATCGGTTTCTGCGTGTGACGGATCTTATCTATGCGGACGATCCGCTGACCATCGCTCCCGCGAATCGCGCCGAACGCACTTTGATCTCGGACCCCGACTATGTTGACCGCCAGGCTTTGTTTTTGGTCGAGCGGGACGGTCGAGCGTTGGGGCGTTGCGCGGCGAGACTCAGGGCTGATTCGACGACGGGAACCATCGGTTTCTTCGAGTGCGCGAACGATATCGATGCCTGCCGCCTGGTGCTGGACGCGGCCGAACGGTGGTTAT
>REEF01000462.1 GCA_007695205.1 Planctomycetaceae bacterium | reverse complement strand
GGAACTGCTTCTCGGCCGGTGCACCGGCGTCTTCGGCCACCCCGTCGGCCATCATCGCCGGGGCTGCCATCATGGCTTCCGGCTCTGCAAACCCATCCTCGACTGCCATGCGGCTCATCGCACGCATCGGCGCCCCGAACGCACCGCCGCGACCGCCAGGGAACATGAATCCCCATAGGTTTGCGACTAACTCCGGCGGGAACGAACGATAGGCCAGCGATCCGTCCTTGCCCTCCTGCGGCCAATGACCATGCAGGTGCTGCAGGCCCTTCCACTGGTTTTCGAATTGGGTGCTCAGCGGGCTGGAATCGGTCCGGAAGACGTTCAACCCGGTCATCCACCCGTGCGGCAAGTAGGCATCCAGCGACGCGTCGTACAGCGTCGCCACCATCTCCGCTGCAGCTTGCCGAGCGTCCGGGCCGGTGATGATGGCCGTCCAGGTCTCTTCATCGGCAGGCCCCAGTTTGGACACAAATCGTTCCCACTGAACCGTTAGCTTCTTGTTCGACCACGGGACATCGACGCGCCGTGCGGTCAGGTAGGCGCGGTTTTCTCGTACCATCGTCACCCGTACCGTGAAACCGCCACGCATCGCTTCGGTCACCTCTTGGGTAACAGGAACCTGCGTTCGCTCCGAGTCCGTCCAAAAGGCCTGTACGATCTTGCCGCGATGCTCGACTTCGACGAAAGCTCGCGCCTGGTCGTAACCCGAACCCCAAAACGCTTGAAACTCGTCACCCGGTTCTACCGTCCAGGTGGGCGCCTCGACCGAGTAGGGAATCTTGATCTCGAACTGCTCGGCGGCCGGATCTAATACCCGGATCGGCAAAAAGCTCTTCACCGGTCGGCCAAAACGATCCTGCGTGTCCACCACCGCGCGATAGACGCCCGCCGGTAACTGAAACGCATACTGGACTCGACCATCGGCATCGGTCGTAAAGCCTCGCTCGTCGACCACTTCGCCTAACGGCCAGTTGGCGGGATCCGAAAGATCGGCTTCCGACGAGTCCGAATCAGACCCGCTGCCTCGAACGCCGGGGCGCGGCATCGGATGGTAAGGTCGAATCTGCGGAGCCAAAGGGGCGCGATGGACCTGGTCGGGAGGGACCAGGCGATGAATCTTCAACGATCCTTCCGCCAATTGGCCCTCGCCGTCCAGCGTCGTCGCACGCACCGAGACGTTCACCGCCTGGTCGACCGTTTGCCAAGCGTCGGCTGTGATCGCCACCTGCAACGCCGTATATCCGACGCGAACCACCTGCTGTGCCGATCGCGTCTCGCCGGTGCCGTCGGTGACGTCAGCGTACACCGTGTACTGAAATACCGGGTCGCCATCCTCGGCAACGGACAGGTCCGGACGAGCGATAAACCGCAGTTCAAACGAACCATCGGCTCCGGTCGTGACCGAACCGTGGGTGATCTCCTGGCTGCTGGTCTGCGGCGGAATCCAACCATAGAACCAACGCCACCAGATCGGATACTGGACCTCGCGCACCACGCGAAATCGAACACCCGCATCGTTGATCGGCGCCCCGGTGTAAGCCGTCGCATGGCCCTTCAGGACCACCTCGGAATTCAACTTGGCCGCGACCTGCGGTTTGTCCAGCGACACCTGGAACCTGGGCCGCTTGTACTCCTCGACATTCACGTGCGAGGCACCGCCGGGTTGGCCCTCGACTCGGATCGTCATCCGACCCATCAGCCGATCTCGCGGAGCGGTAAAGCTGCCGCTGAACGATCCGTAATCGTTGGTGCGGTGCTGTTGGCGAGCCACCTCTTTGCCATTGGGATCATCGAAAATCACGGTCAGCGTACGGCTGGCGATCGTCGCGTAATCATCCCGCTGCTGATCGACTCGGATGCACAATCCCCTGTACTGGATCGTCTGCCCGGGCCGATACAGCGATCGGTCGGTAAAGAAGATCGTCCGCTCGTCGACACGCGGACTTCGCGAATACGAGCGGTCCAAGTAATCGCGCGAGGAAGCTAAGGCCTGGTCTTCATGGCTAACGTAGATGAGAAATCCTTTCTGGGGATCCGTTTTTAGCACAAACCGACCCTGCTCGTCGGTCGTGGTCGTCGGGCCGACCGAACGTTTCCCACGGGGCTCTTGATACCAGGCTTGAACCTCCACACCACTCAAAGGTTGGCCGGTGATGGCATTCAGTACGAACCCTTCCGTGTCGCGCCGATCGCTTCGTGATCGGACAACCAGCGCCAGGTCGCTGACCCAGAAATCGGTAAACATCACCATGTTCTCGATTTCGCTGAACTCGGGATCGTGGCTGGAAACCAAGAAGTAGAACCCGGACTTGATGTCCTGCGGCGGTTCGATCTGCTCGGTCCGCTGCTGGAAATCGTCAGTCGCCGGCAATTCCACCGACCATTGGTGCGTGGGCTCTTGCTTCAGCAACTCCTTGCGCTGCGGCATACCCAAATGCTCGGGCCGATGCAGCGAGGTCTTCAAAAGCTGCTTGTAATCGGCGGGCAGTATCCGAAGATAGACCTTATTCAGGTTCCGATAGCTGACCGATATCTTGGGAATCGGTTCGTTCCAGACCCGCTCGGTACTAACGGCGGACGATTTGGCCTCGATCTGCTGGACCAGATTAAAGCAGCGTCGCCCGCCGATGCTGTCCGGGAACGCATTGCGGCCTCGGACGGCCAATTGATGAGCTTGGACCCAGTCGCCTTCGTCGTGCAGGACTGATGCCCAGTTGTGTAAAGCTCGCGCGGCGATTTCGTGGTCGCCCCACCGATCCGTAAACCGCTTCAACGCCGCTTGGTACCGTGAGCCCTTCTCCTCGCCAAACGCCTGATTGTAACCGAATTCCAGACGGTTCAGGTCCGCATCGATCAGCGCGGTAGGATCGTCGTCCTCGCGGTGAAATCGCAGCAGTTCCTGATACAGTCGGATCGCTTTGACCAGCGGCGACGTCTCGTCCGTCGTCGTGATCTGCCAGCCGCAAAAGTCATCGACATCCGAAAAAATCGGGCTGTCCGCCATCAAGTCGAACGCGTCTTGAGGACGTGCGGCGGCCTGTTCCCCCGCATTGTAGAACGTCAACGCTTCATGAGCCACGAAATCAAACAGCGTCGGACGGTAGGTGTCCGGAACGTTCCCTTTCTCCAGCAGTTCGTCGTAGTCCGCGATCGGGATCGCCTTCAATCGGTCGGCGGCTGCCAGCGCCTGAGTGAAATGCTTGTCGATCTCGGCAAAGATCCTCGGCAGATCCCAGGTCGTAAAATCGTCGCTGGGCGCCTGGTCCGTCGCCGTGCGTTGCATGAACCGCCACCGATTCTGCTGGAAATAATGCCAGTACCAATGAGCCAGCACCGCCTGCATCATCGGGACCATTTCTTCCGGAGCTTTGGCGATTTCCTCCTGCAGTCGGACGATCTTTTCTTCCGGCAGATTGCCTTGGATTGTGCCTTCCAAAGCGATTTTTCGCCCGATCGCCTTGATCGCCTCGGCGTAGCTCTTGTCCTGGATCGCCCCGGCGATGATCGGTTCCAGCCGTTCGATCGCCGTCTGCGGCAAGCCCTTTTGCATTGCCTGGTCGACTTGTTTCCAGAGATCATCTCGAGGCCCGGCAAAGCTGGCTGAGGTCATAACAAACACCGTAAGGAGCGTGAGGGTACGCATGCTGAGGAGACTCCACAACAGATTCGAAAGTAACCAACCACATATTGGCCGGCGGTCCCATTGTCGCAGAACGGCCAACCGCTCTGCAATCCCGCTGCATCCAAGATCCCGATCCAAGACCACCGGCCGCACATGTTACTTAGACGAACCCCACCCCAAAATGGTTTTTAGAAAAAGGCGGATCGACCGTTCTTTGCGGCCGATCGCGTCGATCGCCTTTTCGATCTACTAGGGATCATCGCGTCGTTCGGTCGCCGCACGCTGTCGTATTCGGGCCAACAGCGCATTTTAGGAGACAGCGAATGAGTCTCACGAACTGTCAAGATTCAGCACCGGAGGATGCCCATCCCCATGATTACAGGACCTTTGCGCAGCCGGATTGATAAACTTTGCAAAGAATTCTGGACGGATTCGGGCGACGAATTGGGACGTCTGGACATTGCCTTTCTTCCATTCGTGCCCTCCGACGAGGTTTACTTCTGCTTGGAGTGCAAGCGGATCAACGTCCGGACGGACAAAGGCATCCGGCCATATTTTGTGGAGTATGTCCGCTTTGGCATGCTTCGGTTCGTCAGTGGCCAGTATGCCCGTGCCGTTCGCCACGGCGGTATGCTGGCGTACGTTCTGAACGGTGACCTACCCGCCGCGATGGCCGGCATCGAAGACAACATCAAGGCGCTGCACCAGAGTCTCGGCATGGACACACCTGGGGAATTCCAGACATCGAGCATCCGTCAAGCCGATCCCCGCGTCCGCGAGACGCGCCACCGCCGCCGACATAGCCCGGATGCATTCGCAATCCACCACTTGTTCATGGCCGGGGACCCGCATGCTGACATGCTCCCTGAACCGGCGGAGATGACTGCTGATCCTGGCAGACATGGCCGCCAGAAAAGGTTGCGTAAGAGAACGCGGAAGTAGCG
>REEF01000941.1 GCA_007695205.1 Planctomycetaceae bacterium | reverse complement strand
CGGATTAGCCCCGCCGTACGACAGGCGGTTCGCCAACGTGCTTCGTTCTGTTGCGGGAAAAGGGGAAAAGGGGAAAAGGACAGGCATCTTTCGGTGTGTTCCGACATGTCGAAGCCATGAGGCGCCGAGCACGCTTGAGGAAAATGCCTGTCCTTTTCCTTTTTTTCCACCCCCCGGCGTCGATGCCCCGGCGCTGGTAAACGATCACCATAGGCTCGGGGCGCCTACCGGGCCGCCGTCGGGGCGGAGTTTTCGTGCGGGGCTGTCGGATGACGGGCGGTAATCGCCGGCGGCCGGATCGACGAACTGGGGGTCAGCGAACTGCGAGTGGGTATCCAGTCCGGTAACTCGGCGATACTCGTCGAACGTGTCCAGCTTGTCGCGGAACCAATAGGCCATCACGCCGGTCTGGCTGTACCAGAGGTTGAAATCCATTTCGGGCAGCACCTGCCAGCCGCTGGAGTATCGGCTGCCCCAGTCGGTGTGGTCGTAGAAGATGTTGTATCGGATCTCGATTCCAGCCGTGTCCGCGGTGTTCGAGTAGAACATCAGGTGGCTGCCGTTGGGATCGGGACGCTGCTGATGGGCCCAACCACGTCCCGCTCCGATGCACGTGTTGTTGACGAAGCGGATGTTTCGAGTCATGGCCGTCTCGGGATGGTTCCAGTATTCGAACGAGTACTCGGAATTCAGGATCAGATTGTTGCGGTAGGTGATGTTGATCTGCTTCGAGTCCGGGCTGCGGCCCTGGTTGGTCAGCGCGGCGTCGTACACTTCCCAGATGCGGCAGTTTTCCACCAGATGGTCGCGCGCGCCGTTCCAGAACTCGATCGCGTTGCCATAACGCACGGGCTGGCCATCAGCACGAGTGAATTGATGGGCGCCCCCGATGTAGCCCAGATCGCAGTTGCGGATCACAAGGTTGTGGGTGTTCGCGCCGCCGAAACCGTGCGCCGCGCCGTACATGACGGCCAGACCATCGTACACCACATGATGTGCGCCGCCCTGATTGATCACATGCCGGCCCAAGGCCAGTTCGATGCTCTGGTGGCGAGACGTGGGGGCCGCTTCGCCGTATAAGAACACTCGCTGAGTCGCAGCGTCGTAGTAGTAATCGTAGGGATGGATCAATTCCTCGACCGACCACTTCTTCCAGCCGCACACGGCGCCGCCGTCGAAGATGATGTTGCCCACGTCGGCGGACAAGGGATCGGCGATGGTCGGTATCGCGGCATGGAGACTCTGCGGCTGGAACTCGAACACGGCGTCCGCAGGCAGCACACCGCCCAAGTTGATGTGCAGCCGTCCCGAGTCGGCCGATTGAGCCACCTGGAACGCCACTTCGAACGTGTTCCACTGGGCGTCCACCGACCGTTCGGCCGGTCCTGAGCGGGCGTAGCGGGTCCACGGCGAGCTGCCTTGCAGGACCCCGACTCCGGGAAAGCGAAAGGCTTTCGAGCTGCGTGCGCGAAACGTCAGCAACAGCCAATCGCCCTGCTCGACCGCTAGTTCCGGCCCCCACAGTTGCACGTGATTGGACGCCGTACCGCTGGATTCGCAAGCGATCCGCACGATGGTTCCGTCGGGGTCTTCGACGTGGCGCAGTCCGATGCGCGCGCCGGCTTCCTGGTGATGTCGCCACGCTCCGCCGCGCAGGTCAAGAATCTTTGCGCCGCGTCGATATTCCTGCGGCAGCGTTGCCCAAAGGTTCTCGCCGACCCGGACCCAATCCTCGGTCCGGTTGCGGGACAGGGAGCCGAGGATCAGCGGCTTCGGGCCATCGCCGTACGAAGTGTACGTGACCGGCGCAGCCTCGCTGCCGCTGATGGGGACCAACGAACCTCGCCATGCCCCGCCCCGTTTGAACCGCACGGTATCCCCCGGCGCCAGTTCGGCCGAGTTGACTCGTGCCAGACTCTGCCAAGCCCGGTCGGCCGCCAGTCCCTCCCAGTCATCCCGTCCCGCTTCCGAATCCACAAAAAACGTCCGCCCGCTGATTCCTTCCGCCGCACGAAGAGCAGGGAGACCGCTGGTCCCCAACGAAATCAATCCGATCAGCAGCCAGTGGGCGATGCTGCCGACATCAACAGACCATGGAACTTAACGACTAGCTTGCGTCATAGTCAATTCTCCGAAGTGTACACACGAATTTCCAATCGCCGATTATGACCAGTGTCCGAAGTTGTCGGAACCGGGGTACTTTCGAACAGTTTGCGTTGGCGAGGATCGTTCCGTCCAGATCCCTGCCTTCACTACGGTTTGCGCTGTTTGTGCTCCGGGAAGTGCAGCACAACTACCCCAACGACCGTTTCTGGGACTTTTAGATCGAGGCTCAATGGGGCGACCAATCCGCCGTCTTCACCGTGGAGTGCAAGTCGGTCTTCACTCCGAAGGCGTTTCAGCAGACGCTGAACCGATGTCGCGTCGCGAGGTTCGCCTGAAAATCGATTGCGAGTTTGCCCAACTGCCGCAACTCGTGAGCACGAAGCTAGAAAGGAATCCCGCTCCGCTGGCGGCAACGGGTTTGTCGTCGGTCTCACGATACGCCACGATGCAACACGAGGAACTGCTGAGTCTCTATTGCCCCGAGGCAAGGCGAGTTCAGGCCGCGATCGGTGGACGCGAAACGGACCGCTTCCCCAACGTCGAACTAATCGAGACGCTCGAGCAACCGCTTTACTTCGATGCCCGAGGCGAGTCGGGGTTCTATTGGGCGTCTCCTGTCCAAACCTGTTTGGAACTAATGCGGGGAGACAAACGCGATCGCGAAACCGCGGACCAGATCCGAGAATTTATCCTGCACACCGTGCGAGGGGACCGATAATGGATGTCATGCCCAATCTGCGTTCAGCGCTGCTCGACCTACTCGACGCAACTCGCGACGACAACCTGCGATTGCCTTTGCATCAACCGGGTCACATTGCCGCTTCGGTATCCTCGATCAACAACCAGTCGACGTCGGCATCCTCCCAACAGCAGAGAAACGTGCGCTCGCCCAAGTTGTTGTCTCGATCCGCGATGTCGTCCAGTTTACGTGATTGACAAGCGCGAGCCAACGCGGCTCTCGAATCGCGATCGCGATATTTTTCTCGCACTATTGGATGACATCGAAGCCCAGCCGAATGACGCGCTGCGCGAAGCGGCTGTCGCGTACAAGCGGCAGATCAGTTGACCCGGCGTAGATGCGGAGCGACACGGCTAACATCACTCCCGCGTGACAAGAACGTGACGGGACAGAAAGATGGCATATTCCTGTCCTTTCATATTCTTGTCATTCCGTTGCCGGGAATCAAACCAACAGCGCAAACGGACGATCAGCGAACTGTCCGGACTTCTCGCGCAGTTGCAACAGCGTCGGCGTCAAATCCGACGGTCATCAGCGGTACAAGGAACGAGTCCAGGGCTGCATGGTTTCGAGCGGGACGCTCGCTCTTGTCAGCGCCTGATCACGAAGACGCAGATGTTGGTATTGTCGGCTCGATCTGCAGTTAGGTGAGTTCTGCCGGGCGCTGCAAGAATTGTTTCCGCCGCAAATCCAGTCGGAGACTCGCTGATTCCCGCTGAGAAAGCCGAGCAACCGGGAACTGATTCGCCACTTCGATCAGCGACCGAGCACGACGTCGATTCCCGCGAGAACTGCGTCCAGTTGCCGGGGAGGCAGCTTGCCGGTGCATTCCGTTAGTTGCTCTTTGTCCAGTGCCACAATCAGATAAAGCCCTGAGCGATTACCATTCGACTCGCCGCAGCGTCTTGCGAGCAGCCTCGCGGGTGAATTCGTCCACGGCTGGCCCGACCTCGGCGACCACGGCATTCATCGCAGCCTCGACACGGTCGTCCGCATGCCGTGCCACAAATTCGGCCAAAGCCCTGGTGTAGAGCTGACTGCGCGAAATCTGTAGCCGATCCACCAATCGCTCCGCTCCTCGAAGACGTCATCCGGGATGGAAATAGCAGTTTTCATACCGGAAGGTTAACCGACTAGCCACGAGTTCGTCAAGGCGACACCCCTCGCCGAACTCCCACTCTCCCGGTATCTAAAAGCCGTTCGACCACTTACAACATTGGCCGTCCTGTCCCGCAGCTTCCAGCGATTCGCTTGTTTGCCACGGAAGACAGCGGACGTACGTGGGGATCGCCAAGAATTATCTGAACGCCGAAGAGATCGGCGTACTGAACCGGATCGTGCCCGTTCGAGCATCCTTGCTAGATAAGCAGGAATAGAAAAAGGGCTGCCGAGACACTCGCTCATAGAGGAGAACAATGTCAAGAAAAGCGAACCCGAATCTGAAAGAGATCAGGAATTGTGGCAGTCCTCGGAATTGAGTAGCAGTTTGTCGATCCGCTGGATAGTTGAATGGCACCATCACACGACGCGCCCAGTAGCGTTGACCGCTCGTTGCTGCAACGCCTCTGCCAGCAACTGGAAAATGGCCACGGGACGGGGGCTGACGAGCCGCTGGTGGGTGGCAAGCTCATTCTGGAGTCGGTCGAGTTCCGCTTCCTCCGGCGGCGATAGCCCCACGTCGTATCTTTTTGTCGATCAGGGCGCAACGTCTGACGTTCTTGCTGTC
>REEF01000938.1 GCA_007695205.1 Planctomycetaceae bacterium | reverse complement strand
CAAAATGCGTTTGCTGGGCGCCGTTTGCGGGTCGTCGTTGATCTCTTCCGGCGTGGCGAAATCGTCACGAATCGCTCGGAAATCCGCAGTCAGGCCCGCTTCGTTGATCGCTTCGGCGAAGCGATCCGGATCGCTGAACAGCAATCCCTCGAATTCGTACATCTGGACGTACGGGATGAACCGCCGCAGTGGCTGTTCGCCGAGTTCCGCCCGCAATTCCGCAACGACTGCTTCCAGGATGCATTTCGACTTGTCAACGTGGTTCCGTTTGCGTCTTGCGGTTGCTTTCCCAGGGAACTTTGGCGGCAACCCGTAGAAATCGAACAAGGTCGTGCAATACGCCGACCTGTCGGACAACAGGCGGGCACGGAGGTCCGTGAATAATCGAGCGAAGCGCAGATCACCTCCCTTGTGTCCTGGTTTCCCCACCAAGGAAGGCAACAAGTAGATCCCTTGAGAAGCGAAGTGTGCCGCCATGACCTCGTTGACGAACATCTCTTCGGTCTGGCCTTCGCAGATCACGTGTACCCGGATCATTTGGCCGGCCTCCCGCCCAGGAGGTTTTTCTCCCACAACTCGCCGACCGAATACTCTTCGAGCCAAGTCTTGAATTCCCTTTCGCGCGGCCGCCGAAATACCGTGGCCCCCTCGTCGCGTTCGACGATCACCAAGTCACCCAGTGAGAACTCGTTGACCAGTGGCACCGACTGAGTCGAGACGATCACCTGCATCCGCTTCGAGGCAGACCGAAGCAGAGATGCCAGCAGCGTGATCGCGTAGGGGTGCAGCCCCAATTCCGGTTCGTCGATGATGATCGTCGATGGAGGATCGGGTTGGAGCAGCGCCGTCACCAGGCAGATGAACCGGAGCGATCCGTCCGAAAGCTGGCTGGGCCACAAAGCATAATCGCTGTCCTTCTGGCGCCACAGCAGACGGATCTGCCGCTCGCCGCTACGAAGCTTTTGAGGCTTCAGCGTGAAATCGTCGAAAAAGGGAATGGCCAGCCGGATGGTCTTGCGGATCTGCCGGTAAACGTCCGGCGATTCCTTCAGCAACCGGTAAAGAAACGCCGCCAGATTGGACGCATCAGACCGCAGAGCATCGTTGTCGTGCAACACACCGACGCGTTTCATGCCCGCCGTTTCGCTGGTGTCGTGGAAATGGAAGACCCGCCAATGCGAAATCGAATGAAAGCAATCGTGCTCGTCAGATTGCTCGGGCAACCGCTCGCAATGCGATTCGAGCTTCGTTTCCGCGTGACCACTGCCGAGATCCGTCCACTGCAGATCAGGCAATCCCCCGTAGGAAAACAGCGACTCCTCGGAGAACGTAAAACCTCCATCCGCAGTCGCTTCCAGAATAAAACGGTACCCGTTCTCCCCAAACTCGATGTAGGACTCCAGTTGCGTCGTCTCCTTGAGCCCAAAGCTCAGGATACGTTCGGCAGCGCCCTGCTTCTTGGTCCAGACTTGCAGCCGTCCTTCGACCAATTCGCCCAGCATCCGGAAGTAAGATACCAAATTGCTCTTGCCGGACCCGTTGGAACCGATCAGCACATTTAGCGGCCGTAACGGAAAACCGTCCAGGCTTCGGATCGATTTGAAGCCTTTGATTGTCAGCCGGTCGATCGGTTTCTTCGTGGTCATCGAAATTTTCCCTCCAGTGCTCCGACTTTTCCTTTTCGCGCCGCTCTCATCGTTTCGATCGTATCACAATCGACAAAGGGTTTGAAATTGCGCAAGCATTTCGGCAGGTGTCGCTGCGGTGATTCCCAGCGATTTCAGATCGATGGGCTCAGCGGCCATGCGGTCGGCAAAGGCTCCCATGTCCTTCGAGATGCTCGGCGGAATGCTGGCCGAGAAGTCCGGATCGACAATGGCCAGCAAGCGGAAAACGTCGTTCTTGTGCTTCTTGATATCTGCGGAACTGACTTGCCCGCCCAGTTGCCTGCGTGCGGTCAGATCGAGCCATGCTCGGGCCTTCAGCGGAATCAGATGCTCGGGACGCACGATGGACACGCGCTGTTGGACCTGGCGTCCGGCATGGATCCAGCCGTAGTAATCCGGGTCGAGCAAGATGGCGGAAAGACTGGATACCGCGTCGCTCATCGGAATCGGCGTCAGGTGGCCCTGCCCCCGGAAGTCCAATGCGTCGGGACGTCGGGCGAACAGCTCCAGCATCGCCGGGAAACCCGCCGCCTGCGGTTTCAGGAAGCGGTAGAATTGCCGCTGCCCGTTCTCTTTCTCTTGGCTGCGATAACCTCCGTTGCCGACGAATTTCCAGAACGCCGCGACGAATTCGACGGACAGCGATTCCAGACACAGGACAATGTCCAAGTCCCTGGTCACGCGGAATGGCTGCCCCACGGCCTGCATGGCCAGATCGCAAGCGGCGCCGCCGATCAGCGCGTACTGTTCCGTGAATCCGAAAAAATGGTCGGCAAAACGGTTCAAGCCCTCGACCATGCTACGCCCTCCATCATCTCGGCCAGCGCCGCCTCGATCCGTTCGTCACGGGTTTCACGCAGCGCGAGGTACAGCGACAGACGATCGACGAAGCCGTTTTCGGCAAGGATCGCCGGATCGTAGGACCAGATCTCGACGTTCGTCGCATCCGGGTCGCCGGCCGCCATCGGCTGCAGGTCCACTTGCCCTCGCAGCGATTTCCATTGGCTGCCCGTCACCGCAACGGTTCGCTGCGGACCGGCGGACAGCATCGAGTAGTACGACAGCGCGGCGAGCCCCGCGCTCACGCCTTGGACGGGTCCGTTGGCACAACGAACGCGGTAGACCTTGGTCACCGGGCTGCGCAGCAGCGGCAGCGTGTCGTTCCACGTCCGGCGGCGGTCGTCGGGCATGGTCAGGCAACGGTGTCGGCCGACGGTCTTGATTTCACCGATCGAATGCGACTCGAATTCGTTGAAGACGCGGGTCATCGTCATCTTCGAGTAGCCCAACCGATCGGCCAACTCCTTCGGCGTCTGGTCGCCTCGGCACGGGTGCAGCAACAGATGCAACAGCACCAGTTGACTTCCCGGACTGAGGGATTCCGGAGCCCCGCGGCGCGTGCGGTAGAACTCGCGCAAGTCGATTCCGAACGAAGGTAGGTACAACTGGTTGCCGGGCACCAAGAACGGCACCCGTTGTTCGATCAAACGCTTCCGCTGATAGGCTGCCAACTGCTGCCGAACGTAAATCACGTCGCCGGGAAACTTGGCCAGCAGGTATTCGGCGTGTTTGCGGACCGTCGTCGGCGAGATTTCCTCGTCGGCTCGATCCACCATCGCCAGGCACGGACGCCCCAGGATCTCCAGTTCATAGAACTCGTAGCCCTGTCGCAGGAACACCGGCAGACGCGCGCGCTCTTTCCAAACCCGCACGGCCACGTCGATGCCGAGCGTCTGGTGCAGATACTTCGCAATCTGTGCCGGTTGAGTGTCCATGAAGTCCTTGGTAACGTCTTGGTTGCATTGTAATACAAGCAATGTTACCGAGCAATTCCAGTGTTACTTTTTTGCAGGGCGCGTTCTCGCGCCGCGCGCTTGGCCTCGAGCGTGTAATGGCAGTCGTTGAAGCGTTCGCCAGTCGGGGTTGGGCCGCCGGAGAAGTCGTCGGTGCCGTCCCAGCCCCAGAACCAGGGGTAGTCTTCTTGCGGACGCTCGGGTTCCTTGCCCCGGTCTTTTTGCCATTTGATCTTGGGCCTCGCTCGCAGCACCCCGGCGCCTTTGGTCTTGACGGCGGGCACGGTCAAAAACGGGCGGATGTTCAGCCGTACGCCGTCGTTCAGGTCGGGTTCCCAGCCGATGGGCTGCTGGTGCAGCGGTTTCCAGCGAACGAAGATGTCGTAGGGCGCCTGGCCGTCGCGGATCAATTCCAGGTTCTTGCGGTCCAGCCGGTGGTAGTTGACCAGGATCGAAAAGCCGTCGCGCAATCCGTCCCAGATCTGCCAGAGGAACGGGCGCTGGTGGAACAGCTCGCAGTGCTGAGCGAAGAAGCCGTCGCGCAACCAGGCTTCGAGCGCCTTGCCCGCGTAGCCCGCGTCCTTCAGCAGCCGATCCGCCGCCGCCGGTTCGCCTCGCACCGCCGGGATGCACACCAGACCGTCCTCGTCCGCCAGCGGCAGCAGTTCGTCACAACGCCGAACCAACGCCCGCGCCCGTTCGCTCAGCCGCATCCCTTGGGTTCCCTCGACGGGACTCTTCGTAGGTTGGGACTCTGTCCCGACCGGGTCGGGTCGGAGACCCAACCTACTATCGTTGCCGCTGGCGGACGCGTTCGGCTCTTCCAGTTCCGCCGGCCAGCGGTAACCCGGCAACCGCTCGATGACCAACCACTCGGGGGTACGTTATTGTCTAGGACTCGCATCGCTCGAGAATCTGCCCCAGCGCACGTGATTTTGATCGATCCTCGAGGTCGTCAACAGACGGATTATTTGGTGGCCTGGGAGTGCCTGCATATTCTGAGAGTGTTTAGTGAGCCAACCGAGCAGCGTTTTCAATTATCGTCAACCACCCAGGGAGAAACTCAGGCCCGTCAACTGGTGGCGTCTCATCTTGGCAGCGGCTCGGCAGGCA
>REEF01000794.1 GCA_007695205.1 Planctomycetaceae bacterium | reverse complement strand
TACCGGTTCCTCTGCCCTTCAATTACGTGGCGGGCATCGACCGGCAGAAATACGATTTCGACGACGCCGGTTTCTGGTCGTATCTGCGCGGCGAGTGGCGGGACCGGGGCTGGTGGTACTACTACCTGTACGGTCTGGCCGTGAAAGAGCCGGTGGGGACGTGGCTGCTGGTGCTGCTGGCGCTGGTTGCCAGCCTGGTCGCCGTGGGCAAGGGGCCGGGCTGGCGCGACGAGCTGCTGGTGCTGGCCCCGGTGGTCACCGTGCTGGTGCTGGTCAGCTCGCAGACGGGCTTCAACCATCATCTGCGTTACGTGCTACCGATGTACCCATTCGCCTTTATCTGGATCAGCCGCGCGGCGCGCCTGGTCAACCGGAAGACGCCGCTGTGGGGCCTGCTGGTCGTCGCGTCGTTGACCTGGTCCGTCGGCAGCAGTTTACGGCACTATCCACACAGCCTGTCGTATTTCAACGAACTGGTCGGCGGCCCGCGTTACGGGCACGATCATCTGCTGGACAGCAATATCGACTGGGGCCAGGACCTGCTGTTGCTGAAACGCTGGGTGGACCGGCATCCCGAAGCGCGGCCGCTGGGCGTGGCGTATTCGCTGCCCGGTTGGATCATCGATATGGACGACATGGGCATCCCGGCGGTGCCGGTCCCGCGAGGCCCGCTGCCGGACGGCACGGCCCCGCCGTCGCCGGAAGAAACCGGCCCGCTGCCCGGCTGGTATGCGATCTTTGTGCGGGAATTGCGAGAGCGTCACGGTTGGTACGCGTATTTCCGGCACTTCGAGCCGGTGGCGATGGTCGGGTATACCGTGTACATCTACCACATCACGCCGGAAGACGCCAACCGCGTGCGGCGGGAGTTGGGATTGGCCGAACTGCCCTTCGGCGACCGGTCCGAAGAGACCGGCAAAACAACAAGTGTCGGATTTGGTCGGATGGTAGGCACCGGGTTCGGGAGTCGTTGTCGGGCAACGATCAACCACGTGGCAAGCGGCTTGCCCGAAAACGACTCCCGACCCCTTCCGCGAAACGCGACGCAAGTTCACTTGCCGATCCTGACGCGGTCTCCGGCCGCAACCAGAGTAGGTTGGGTCTCCGACCCGACCCGGTCGGAACAGAGTCCCAACCTACAAAGATGTGCGCACCGTGCGCCCATCTTAAGACGGAAGACTCTAACCGCGGCGCCAGCGGACAGAGATGCGGGAGCCGGACTATGAACGAAAGAGCCAAGACACTGTTCACTTGGTCGACAGTCGAGTTCGGCTGTTGGGTGCTGATTCTGCTGTTTCCCGTGTTGTACTGGGTGCACGGGTCGGCGGTTTCCCCCGACCAATGGTTCGTGCGTACGGGGTTGATGGTGTTGACGGTGGGCGGGGCGGTCGGTGTCAGGCTGGTCCGTTGGCATCGTACGGGACGGATGCGATGGCGGATTTCCTGGGGATTGTTGGCGGCCTTGGGCGTGGCCTTGGCGCTGCGCGTGCCGTACTTGACTCAGCGCAGCATCTGGTACGACGAGGCGTCGTCGTGGCAGACGGCCAGCTTCGGCGTGGGCGGGGTGATCGACAGCTTGCGGCTGAACGTGCATCTGCCGCTGTACTACTGGCTGCTTCGAGGCTGGATGGCCCTGCTGGGCGAATCCGTGTTGGCCTTGCGCAGCCTGTCCGTCGCGCTCGCCCTGGCGACGGTCGCCGGGATGTATCTGGCCGCCCGCGAGTGGCTGCGCTGGTCGGGAGAGCGCGAGGGCGACCGGGGA
The DNA here is from genome assembly GCA_007695205.1 of Planctomycetaceae bacterium. Classification (GTDB taxonomy): domain Bacteria; phylum Planctomycetota; class Planctomycetia; order Pirellulales; family Pirellulaceae; genus SKKK01. The sequence continues at coordinate 2,826 of REEF01000794.1, read as the reverse complement.
AGCCGGCTGCCTGCCGCGGTGGCCTTGCTGGTGGCGGTGAACGCTTTCCAGATCAATGCGGCGATCGAAGTGCGAATGTACGCTCTGGGAACGGCGCTCGCGGCGCTCAGCCTGTGGGCCCTGTTGCGCGTGTTGCAGGCCCCGGATTCGCGGCGGCGGTGGGCGGTTTACGTCGGGCTGTGCATCCTGCTGCTGTACACGCATCACCACTGCCTGTTCGTGGTGGCCAGCCAATGGGTCTATCTGTTGGTTTACGGCCTGCTGCAGACCGGCGAGCGGGCCCGGTGGGTTTTTCGCTTGTCTGTTGCGACGCTGGTGACGGCCGTGGCGTACGTGCCGGGGCTTCTGCTGTTGATCGGCCAACTCGGCCGCGTTCGCGAGGACTATTGGACGGCGCCGCTGAGCACCGGTCTGGTCGCCCGGACGTTCTTGGAGTTCGTGTCGCCGGTGACCCGTCTGCCGGACCCGGAGTTCTGGGGCGCGTTGTCGCTGGCCGCGTTCGGCGGTGCGGCGCTGATGGTGGCCCGCCGTGGCGGTCGAGCAGACTGGCTGGTGCTGACGTTGGCCATCCTGCCGATGCTGCTGGCCGGCGGGATCACGTGGCTGATCACGCCGGTCTGGGAAGGCCGCTTTTTTCGCTTTTCGCAGCTATTTTTCCTGCTCGTCCTGGCCCTGGCCACCGATTCGCTGGGCCGCGGCGCCGTCGGGCGTCTGGCGTTGGCCGCGCTGGTGCTGGGCATGTCGGTTGCCAGTATCGACTTCTGGCGCAACCGGCAGATCCCGGCGCGGCCGGGCATGGCCGGCGCGGTGGAACGTTTGATGGCCTTGCACAACGGTCGCGATCCGATCGTGGCCACCAGCAACATCCATTATTTTCCCGCCAAGTACTATCTGCCAGACGCGACGACCGTGCGCCTCTTGCGTTCGGCGACCGAGCAGTTCTGGGGCAGCCACTTGATCCGGCCGCACGACGTGGTTTCCGACCAGCAGTTCCGCCGCTGGTTGGAAGACGGAGTGTGGTTGCTGAGCCATTCGCCGCCACCGGCGGGGATGGAGATCCTGCGCGACGCGGAAGTCGAACAACACTTTATCTTCCAGTACGATGCAGGGGTGCCTCCTTGGGCGGTACACGTCTCGTACGTGCGGGTGTTGGACGAGGAAGCACGTCTGGCGGCGGCGGTCGAGCAGGTCCGCAGCGGGGCCGTGACGCATCTGGACCTGAGCCGTCTGGCGGCGGTTGAGGACACGCTACGTCAACTGGCCAAGTTGGATCAACTACGGCACTTGCGGCTGGACGCTTCGGCAATCGAAGACCGGCATCTGGCGTCGCTGGCGGATTGCCGCAGGCTGGAATCCCTGTCGCTGATCGAAACGGAAATCCGCGGCTCGGGATTGAGTTCGCTCAGCGAGCTGGCCAACCTGCGACGTTTGGACTTGGACTTCACCGCCATCGACGACCGGGGTTTGGCGAGTGTGGCGGCGCTGGGCAACCTGCGGGAACTGTCGCTGGCGGCCACGCAAGTGACGGGCGTTGGGCTCGGGCACTTGCACGGCTTGGACCAATTGGAATCGCTCGTGCTGGACGGCACTGCCGTGGGCGACCAGGACGTAGCGGTTTTGGCGGGCCTGACCCGACTGGCGCATCTGCACGTCCATGACACGGCGCTCGGTCCGGCGGGCGCCGAACGGTTAAGGCAAGCTGTTCCCGGCTTGCAGATCTATGGGGCATTTTCTGAACAGGAGTCCGATCGATGAAGGCAACGAGTACGTTGATGGCGTTAAGAGCCTTCGGCCGTAAAATCAGTGCACGGTGGGTGCATCTTTGTAGGTTGGGACTCCGTCCCGACCGGGTCGGGTCAGAGACCCAACCTACTCTGGTTGCGGCCGGATCTTGCCTAAGGAAAGTAGCTGCCCTGCTGTTGTTGACCGTAGCCGGATGCGCTGAGCCCGGCGATGCCGATTGGTTTCGAGCGGCGGTGCGCGAGGCGGAAGCGGGCCTTACGGATACCATCGACGTCGAAGACCGCCGGAATATCGGCGATAGCGACGTGGCCGCACTGCAGGGTGTGCCGTTGCGGCATCTGCGTCTGGATCAGACGGAGGTGACCGACGCCGGCATGGAGTCCGTGGCAAGGATCCCGGGCCTGGAGATCCTGTCCCTTTCCGGCACGCGAGTCGGCGATCGGGGACTGGGCCATCTGAAGCAAGCAGAGACGTTGCGGCACCTGACCTTGGACGCCATGCCGATCACCGATGCGGGCCTGGCGCACCTGAGAGAGCTGCCTCGTCTGCAGGCGCTTTCGCTGTGGAAGGGCTTCATCACCGACGCCGGCTGCCGGCACCTGGGCCAGATGTCCGGCTTGATCCTTCTGAGTCTGGACGAGACGCAGGTGACCGACGCGGGTCTGCGCGAGTTGTACAAGCTGAAGAACCTGCGCCGCATCTCGCTCTGGAAGACCCGGGTAACCGACCGAGGCGTCGCCAACTTGCAGAAAGCCCTGCCCGATCTGGAGATCAACCGATGAGCCAGGTCCGAAATCGTTTAACCGCGACCCAGCGGGGAGCGTGGGCCCCACAGCCAAGCGTCGCTCCGATATCCCGCGCTCCCCGCTGGGTCGCGGTTAAACGAAGCAGGATGCGCGTAACGTGCGCGCATGGATGACGAAAGACTCCAACAGTTCCTGAAGTGGTCTCCGGCTGCAACTCAATCCAAGTTCCGCAACACTAAACAGATTTAAAACCAAAATATCTCATGTTTCCAACCAACCGAACGCGTTTCGCTCGACACGCCCGCTGCGGCTTCACCTTGGTCGAGTTACTGGTCGT
>REEF01001009.1 GCA_007695205.1 Planctomycetaceae bacterium | reverse complement strand
AGCAATTGTACGAGCACTTTGGGATCACCGTCGACGCCGTCGTCAAGGCGGCCAAGTCGCTGCTGTAGGCATCCGGCGAGGCACTTTGGGGTTTGCGTGCTGACACGCCCCATTTTTTTCCGATCAGCCAGACAGGGTCTAAGGAAATCTGGTGGCCGAGGTAAGCGGGTTGCCCTCCTCTTCACCTCGCGACCAATCCAAATCGCCCCCCTGATTGAAGCAACGACGGACTGAACCGTACCCGCATCCCTCCCAAATGGATGGATGGCACCTATCATACTTCTGAAACGCGAGCGACAGCTTCTTTCACTCTTTTGCAGCCAGTTTGGACACGAGATTGGCGACCAGTTCGGGCTGTTGCTGTTGGATCAGGTGGTCGATGGTCTCGGGGGCGACGCCTAAAGCTTCTAGGTGCCCCGCGAGGCTCTTCCAGTGCTTTTCGCGAACCTTGCCTTCGGTCAGATACAGTTCCGTGACCAGTTCCTGAGCTCGCTGCAAGGCGATCGATTCACGGTTGTCATAGTAGTTCTTGATGATGCGTTGTTGATGGCGTGACCGCTGGGGCATAAGAGATATCCTTATCGGGGAATCGTACGAATCATCATGGATCGACTGGAACCTATTCGGCAGCCAGCAGTTTACGCACGAATTCGACGCTTGGCGACCCGGGTCCTTTGCCTCGCAGGAATTCGGGTACGAATCGTTGCGGCCCGCGTTCTTCGGGCACCGTGATGGCTTCGCCCTTCTGCAGGATCGCTCGATTATCGGTCAGGCTGCCGAAGTCCCTTGGTCCAGCGACTTGGCAGGGGTACCAGCGGCCGTTTCCCTGATCGTCCATCAGGTAGAATTCGGCGTACACGTGATCGGGCACCCAAACGGTTCGAGCGGGCACTCGATGCACTCGGCACAGTGCGATAAACAGGGAGGTCACATCGTGTTTGTTGCCGAATCCGTCGCGCAACGTTGCTGCGGCGCCCTTTTCTCGGCCGTCACGATAGGCGATCTGGTCTCGGACCCAATCGTAGATCGCCTGGACTTCTTCCCACGCGTTGGGTTGATCCTGGACGATCTCGCTGACCTTGGCTCGAATGCCCCGATCTCGGACCTCGATTTGCGGGCTATCCCCTAGATGGCTTCGCACATCACGGGGCGCGTTTCGTGGGATCACCAACGTTTCGGGGGCGTCGGGTGGCAGCACCGAATGTTTGGTGATTTCCAGCGTGACCAATGCTTGAGCCGATTCGCCGGCGGGCAGTCGGGGGATGCGGAACAGCATCTGCCGGATTCCGGGCAGATCCCGATACGTTGTCGCACTGACCAGTGGCGAGATGTCTTCTTCGACGACTCTCACATTTTGTTCGGGCCATTCGGTGGGGATCGGCAGGGTGCCGAACAGATCGAACGAGGGGCCGCCGGTCGCCTGGATGATGACACCCACCTGCCAACGCTGGGTGAGTGCCTGGTCCAGTTGGACGTCTGCCGGTTGCCCGGGCACATCGAACTGCGCCTGGGCCGCGGTTGCTACCAGCAAAAAACCGGCCATCAGGGCGATCCATTGACTTTTCATTTTCGAACCTTCCCTTCAAATTTTCGTTGCTGGTCTTCCCAGCCGCGTTCAACCGCTGGCCGGCCCCGGAAGCACTTCGACCACCGTTCCGCTGCTGCGCCAGTCCCCGCTCATCACTTCGCTGCCGTAGTGCGAGGTGCAGGGATCACAATGTTCGATGACCTCATACCCAGAGTCTCTTAAGCAGAACATGTTAGGCCAGCCTCGATTGCAACCCGTGTTCGCGATGGCGGCCAATCCCAATGCCATGAACCAAAATGCTCGTTTCATCTTCGTCCTCTTTCTACCTTGGTGTTTCGTATTCGTCTCGGGCCTTGTCGTGGCCCGACAACTCTACGTTGCGCTCCCAGCAGTGCAAATCGAAATGTTGCAAAATTTCTTCCTAATGCTTTTTTTTGGCAACATGCATTTTAGAAAGGGCTAAACTTGCGAAGAAATGCTCAAGCAGACGCTTACGACTGCTTCGCCAATCGGCAAAATCTCGCACAACGCACGGGAAAACGTCACGATGATCCAGGCATGGTTCCGTATTCTGCTGCTGCTGATGTTTCTATTGTCAGCTTCCTTACGACCGGGATGGTCGGCAACATCGACGGATTCCACAGAGGTTGCCCCCGATTGCCTCGGTGGCGCAGGAATTCGTGCTCAGGATTCGCTCTGGCTGATCGGTACACGTCATCTGGGCCCCCCCCACCCCGATCGATGCTATCACCAACACTTTCAGATCCTGCGTTACGAAGCTTCCGGTTGGCAAAACCGGGATTTTTCCGAATTTATCACCGACCAACGCGACGTAACGGCCTTCTACGTACACGGCAATCGGGTCGACCGAAGCCGCGCTTTTTCGCGGGGGCACGAGGCTTATCGAGCGGTTGTGCGAAACGGTGATCCGGCGGAGACAGTGCGTTTTGTCGTCTGGTCCTGGCCCAGCGACCAAATCTGTGGCCCGCGCCGAGATGTCTTGGCCAAAGCGGCGCGGGCGGACAGCGAGGCCTATTATCTGGCCTCGATCTTGAGCCAGATGCCAGACGGCACCGACGTGGGATTGCTGGGGTTCAGCTTCGGAGCCCGGATCATCTCGGGGGCATTTCACGTCATCGGCGGCGGTTCGTTGAACGGCCGGAAATTGACCTCCGTCACGGAGCCACCTCGTTTGCAGTTGCGCGCCGTATTGATGGCAGCCGCCATGGACAACGATTGGTGGTTGCCGTACGGACGTCATCATCTGGCACCCAATATCGCGGATCAATTGCTGGTTCAATTCAACTCGTCTGATCCGGCGCTCAAACTGTACCCGCGGATCGATCGGCGGCGTCCCCAGGCGCTGGGCTACCGGGGAATCGCAGGGCTCGGCAGACTGGACCCTCAGAGAGTCCAGCAGCAGAACGTCCAATGTTTGCTAGGAAAAACGCACGATGTATCGAGGTACTTCCACAGCCCAACGGTGATCCAACGAGCTCGACAGACGCTGTTGCCAACGCATCGGCCTGCCGCCACTTCGGACAACGATTCATTTGCGCTGCAGCAACAAGAACCAGGAAGCTCGCCGGTCGCCGCCGTCGGCACCAGTTCGGATCTCGGATTCTTGGAGCTGGACGAAGTCGAATGATTCCGAGAAGTCCTCGCGCATCGTGGCTTCGCGGATTCCGGGCGGTCCATCTCGATTTAGGGATACGATCAGGGCACGGGAGCCGGGACGAGTCAGTTGGCACATGGCGCGAACAAACCCTTCGGCATCCACATACCGGACGTTATGGTAGCAGCCGCGGTCGAAGATCAGGTCAAAGGTCCCCAGATCCGGCAGATTCAGGACATCGGCCAGCACCCACCGCACCTGCACCCCCGCCTCGTTCGCCTTGGCTTCCGCGATGGCCAGCGAGGTTGGTGCCACATCGATCGCGGTGACCTCGAATCCTTGACTGGCCAAATAGATCGCGTTGGTCCCGGAACCGCAGCCCAATTCGACCGCGCGACCGGGCTGGATCAGGCCTTCACGAACCGCACGCTTCAGGTCCTCGGCGACCAGTCCGGTGTCCCAGCCTGGACGTTGTTGGCCGCGATACGGCCGATCCCAGCGCTCGATCAACTCGACACCCTCCGGGCCGTGCGGCAGAATGCCGGCCGCCAGGGGACGGCGGGGGATCGACTGGTCAGGCTCGGATGCTGTGGCAGCCATCCACCCCGGTTCGAGAAAAGCACGAGGAAGCTCGATGTCGAAGCAGCGATCGGCGACGCCCAGCGTCAAACGCCAGGCGGCGCGATCATCCAACGGCTGGAAGTCGATGGGCTGAGTGAGCTGTCCCGCGTCGCTCGTACGAAACAAACAAACCGTACGGATCGCGCCCGTCGATGGCAAGGCAGCGTCCGGTTCGGTCGATGCGGGTGCCAGCCGATCTGCTGTATCCAACCACTGTAATCGATCGAGCCCCGGTAGCGGCTTGTTGCCCTCTACGGGAACCTGGATAGGCGTCGGAGTCCAACCGATGCGACCGATCCTCTGGGGCGTTCCGGGGCCGGCCCAAAGATCATCGACGATCAACAGCCCCGGCTTGATCAGCAGTACACGGCGGAATCGCAGCGAGATCGAGTCGTCCTGCGGTGCCGAGCGCGATCCGAACGCATAGGTGAATGCCGCATTTTCCTCGTAGGCGATCAGCCGTTCGATCCCCAAACGCTCCGTATCCGGCAACTCCTGATCGAATCGCCCCAACCGGTCGTACCACGGACGCAAGGCTTCGGCGCTGAAATGATCCGCCAGCGGAGGTGCTTGAGCATTCGCCGTTCGATCCAGCCAGACGATACCCATCGACGACAGAAGGCAGAGAAGAACGAGCCATCGAAGCGGAAGACATAAAGGTGGGCGTTTCATGTTGTCGGTTCCTGGGTGGGAGGTGTTACCGTTAAGCTTCCGTCCAAAAGGTTCTTGTCAATCAAGGTGGCATTGCAACGGTGAGTGCCAGGGGTCGGGAGTCGTTTTCGGGCAACGACGAACCATGTGGAAAGCGGCTGATCCGAAAACGAC
>REEF01000806.1 GCA_007695205.1 Planctomycetaceae bacterium | reverse complement strand
AGCCGAGGCTGGCTATCGGGCCGCGCTGAGCTCAAGCTCGGAGGCCGCGGATATCCACAACATGCTGGGCAACGTACTGTCGGACCAGCAGCGCTGGCAGGAAGCCGCCGAAAGCTATCGCCAAGCGGTGGCCCTTCGCCCAGACAAGGCCGCTGCCCATTATAATCTCGGCAACGCATTGTCAGCGCTGGATTTGCCGCGCGAGGCAGTGCACGCCTACCAGCAGGCAATCTCGATTCGCCCGGACTATGCCAAAGCCCACTTCAATCTGGGCAACGTCTTGTTCGATCTTGGGCAGCTTCCCGAGGCCGCCCAGTGTTATCGGCAGGCTCTGGATTCGGATGACGCACGCCCGGACGCTACGGCACTGTTCCATCTAGCTCGGGTCTTTCATCACCAAGGTCAGGTCGGGTTGGCGATCGAGTTCTATCGCAAGGCTTTGCAGGTGGAACCGCATTGCCACGTGGCGTACGGTGAATTGGGGATGGCCTTGTTGGAAGCGGGAAAACCGCAGGAGGCCATCCGTTGGCATCAACGGGCGCTGGAATTGGACCCGGATGAACCTGCGGTGCATTTCTATTTCGGTCGCACGTTGCTGACGATGCTGCAATTCGAAGCGGCGGAGGCCGCTTTTCGCCGTACCCTGGAACTCGATCCTTCTTCCAACGACACCTATCGGGCCTTGGGGCAGGTCTTGGACGCCAGTGGACGGCGAAGCGAATTGCCGGCCCTGGCCGAAGCCTGGTTGCGAGCCCGACCGGGCGATCCCGAAGCGTTGCACTACCAGACCGCCTGGACAGGACGGGAAATGCCACAGCGCGCTTCGGACGATTTTGTACGCGCCACTTTCGACGGATTTGCAGACGATTTCGATCGGGTCGTTCAGCACCTGGATTACCGCGCACCACAAGTTCTTCAGGCCGCTGTCCAGGCGTTTTGGAAAGAACCTGACGGGCGACTCGATATCCTGGATGCCGGCTGTGGCACAGGACTGTGCGGCCCGTTGCTGCGCGCGTGGGCCAAACGCTTGGTCGGCGTGGATCTGTCTGCCGGGATGCTCGATCACGCGCGGCGCCGTCAGGCCTATGATGAGCTGGTCGAAGCCGAGTTGACTTCGTACATGCGACAGTACGCCGGATCGTTCGACATCATCGTCTCGGCCGATACGTTGGTATACTTTGGAGACCTCGACCCCGTTTTATCTGCTGCATGGGGAGCCCTACGAGGCGGAGGCTGCTTCGCCTTTACCCTGGAACAACTGGACACGAACAACCTGGATGCGGCCTACATCCTCGGATCGCACGGGCGATATGCTCACACAGACAACTACGTGAGAGAGAGGCTGACGGTTACTGGCCTGGAGCTGCGGTCGCTCGAACGTGTCATCTTGCGCCGCGAAGGTGGACACGATGTCCCCGGCTTCATTGTGCTGGCGTTCAAGCCGCAATGAAGGACCTGTCCATCCTTTTGTTAAAGAGAATCTTGCATCATCAGATCCCCAATCGACTTCTTTTTCTGCAGAAGGATGCTTGCCTGAGGTAACCAGTCGGATATATTAAGGAAGTTCTTTTGCGTCCGCATGGCTCCCGATTCTTTTCGAAACGGAGAAAACTCTCATGGCGTGGAAAATCGACATGACCGTCAAGCAGGTCGGCGGCCACACCTAAATTCGAATGCAGAGGAGAGGTTTGGCCATGGGTTTCGAATTCCGTTTCGGTTCGCTGGGAAGTGCCCACTCGCCAGCGGTGAAGACTGACGAGGTGTTCCGCTTGGCGGTGTTGGGTGATTTTTCGGCTCGCGCAAACCGGGGTGAAATCGAGGTGGGGGCGGCATTGGCGGCCCGTAAACCGTTGTGTTTGGACGTCGACGATCTGGACGAGGTGCCTCGACGGCTGAATGTCCAACTCCAATTGGACATCGGCGGTGAAGAAGGCATGGTCGAAGTTGATATCCATTCGATGGACCATTTCCATCCCGACGAATTATATGACAATCTGGAAATCTTCAGCGACCTGGCGGGGTTGCGGCAGCGGTTGAAAAACAGTTCCACATTCGCCAAGGCGGCCAAAGAAGTCCAAGCTTGGCCGGGAGTTGGCGCTCCACCCAAGCGGCGGCGTAAACGACGTTCGCGCGGAAGTGCTGTCGCCGCCGACTGCAAATTGAGTGATTTCGCCCAACTGGTCGAGCGAGACTACGTGGATCGCACCGAAACATCGATTGACCGACTGGTCAAACACTTGGTGGCGCCCTATGTGGTCCCCGCGCCGGATCCTCGTCAGGAGACGCTTGTCGCCGCGGTGGACGCAGCCATCTCCGACACCATGCGCCGCGTTTTGCACCACCCTGATTTTCAAGCGACGGAAGCCCTGTGGCGTTCGCTCGAGTTACTCGTACGTCGCTTGGAAACCGGAAGGAACTTGCAGATCGTCTTGTACGACATCACGGCCGAGGAATGGGCCGCGGACCTCAGTTCCACCGAATCGCTGGAAGAAACCGGTCTTTACCAGTTGCTGGTCGAGCAGCCGTCGCTGGATGCTTCCCAGGGACCGCTCTCAGCGATCGTCGGCAATTACCAGTTCGAGCAGACGCCGCCTCACGCCGAGTTGTTGGGACGATTCGGCAAGATCTCAGCCGCGGCTCAAGCTCCGTTTATCGCATCAGTCGGTACGGCTTGCCTGGAAAAGCAACGTAACCGGGACCTGCACGCCCTGGTCGTCGAAAGCTGGTCGGCCCTAAAACAATTGCCCGAGGCACAATACTTGGCGCTGACCGTGCCTCGTTTCCTGCTGCGCATGCCCTACGGGAAGAAAACATCGCCGATCGACCGGTTTGAATTCGAGGAGTTTACTCCCCAGTACGGGTTGAGTGGGATGTTATGGGGCAATTCGGCCGTTTTGGTGGGGTTGCTGTTGGGACAGACCTTCAGCCACCAGGGCATGAAAAAGATGAACATCCTGTCGTCGTTGACCGTCGATGACATGCCGTTCTACTTCTACACGGACGCCGACGGGGATCAGGTGGCGCTGCCAAGCACCGAGAGGTTGATCGACGTACGGACCGCCAACGAAATCGCCGTTACGGGATTTATTCCGGTACTCTCGATCCGCGGCCGGCCTGAAGTGCGTCTGGCCGGGTTGGGGTCCATCGCCGCAGTGCCGCTGGCAGGTCCTTGGCCGCAACCCGAAGGTGCCAAGCCCCCACCGCCAGCACCGCAAGTCGCCGAGCCGGCCGAAGAGGAAGCGGACGAAATGTCGAGCGAGGAGGAGGAGGACCTCTCGTCCATGCTCGATGAGATGGATAGTTCGGAAGAGTCGGCCGAGGAAGGCGATGACGATATGGATGCCCTCTTGGCCAGTTTCAGCGATGCTGACGACTCGTCGGAAGACTCGTCAGACGACGAGATGGATCCAGAACTGGCCGCGTTACTGGCCGATCTGTGATGCCCTCTCGATACCCTAGGCGACTATCTGGCGGGCATCATGAAGTTGACCCCACCACCGTGACCGGCTGCTTTGACATGTCGATAACGAATCTACTCCAATCGGCGCTCGACGCGCAGCGGGCTGGCCGTTTGGCTGAGGCGGAGGGGGCGTATCAGCAGCTTCTGCGCGAGCACCCCCAACACGCAGCGGCACACCACAACCTGGCGTTGCTTCTGCTGCAACAAAATCGCTTGGATGCCGCTTTGGACCATATGCGAGAAGCTGCCCGGTTGCAACCGAAGTCGCTCGAGATCCAGAACAATTTAGGCGGTCTTTGGGAACACGCCGGCAGATGGTGCGAAGCCATCCAGGCCTACCAGCAGGCCGCCGACCTCGCCCCCGAGTCGCCGGTGCCGCATTTCAATTTGGGCGAGGCATTATGCAAGGTGGGGCGGAGCGCCGAGGCGGTCGCCCCCCTGCGCGCGGCAGCGACGCTCGATCCCGATCTGCCGGAAGCATGGAGGGCGCTGGGATCGGCGCTGCTGGATGCGGGGCATCCACAGGCGGCACTCGCTGCCCTGCAACGGGCCGTGAAATTACGGCCGGAAGATGATGAGGCCCAGTATGGGCTGGGCCACGCATTGATGGAATGCGGCCGGATCGTCCAAGCGGTCCAGACCTTCCAACACTGCCTGACCACCGAGCCTCAGCATGCATTGGCCCTGCACGACTTGGGGAAATGCCTGTTTGATTTGGGTTGTCTTGAGCAGGCGCTGCCACTGCTGCGGCAAGCGGCCGATGCCGGATCGGACACCGTGCGCCAGCATGCCTGGGAGAACATCGCGGTCATCGTGCCCGGGAGCCCCGCCGACGATAACCGTTCGATCCTCGATGCACGGCAGACCTGGGGGCGACAATGGCCAAATCGCCCGGCCCCGCCGCCTCGCCAGCTTGCCCACGACCAACCGCTACGGATCGGGTACGTATCGTCGTTTTTCCACCGCGCGAATTGGATGAAGCCCGTCCGAGCCCTGATCCAGCGGCACGACCGCAAGCGGCTGGCGATCCATTTGTTCTGCAACGGCCCCGCGGAAGAACTCCGCTCATATTATCGGCTCCATGACGGAGACCATGTTCATGAAATCCAGGGCGAGTCGAACGAAACACT
>REEF01000715.1 GCA_007695205.1 Planctomycetaceae bacterium | reverse complement strand
CGCACGTTCATCAAGTCGGCAATTCCTTCGGCAAAACGACGCTCTTCGGTCGTAACATCGCCAGCACACCCCCACGTTGAGACAGTCAGTCGAGAAGCACGGCCCTTGGCATTGCAGCATGTAGTATACAGCAAATGCGCTCAGGAAATACGAAAAATGATCGGGCGCCTCGCCCGATACGGGGTCTGGCCCGCCCCTTGCCCTCCCGTACCCGTGTCCGACACACCGGGAAATCCAACGAAAAACCGCCTCCGATCGGATCTTCCTCCCCCCGGGCCGCCGAGGCCGGCACACCGGTTGCAACGCACCGAGTTGGCCGTCCGGCCCGATTCGTTCGCCGGCCGGCCAGGGTGGTGAGAGCATGGCACGCGGCCCTGCACACAGTTTCTGCGTGGCACCGGGCCAGCAGCGTGTGCCGGAGCGCCGTGCTCACTTCGAAAGGGAGGACAAAACCATGTTGTTCGAGCGACGCAAGTTCAGGTGGAGGACGGTAGCGGTCTTGCTGCCGATGATGGGCTGGCTGGTGATAGGGGCCTCGCCGCGGGCTGATGCGGAGGGCCGGTACGATCGTGCGGCAGCCAGAGATGACGTGCTCGTACCGGAGGGCGGCCGACTCGATGCGTTCGACGACGAAGGGCAGCCGGTGGGGCCAATGCCCGCTGAAGCATACCGACGTCGATGTCCAGATCAGCGGCCACTTCTCGCGTGTCAATGTCTCCCACCGGCGATTACGGCGATTTTTGCGGCGGGTTCTTTACCCTGATCCTTCAGCCGCCGGAGCGCATCCCCGACGAGCTGGTCCGTCCGCGGGAGCTGATCTTTGTGCTGGACAACTCCGGGTCAATGAGGGGCCGAGAGGCCCAGTTGGCGGACCGCTCGGCACTGGACGCCGCCAAGGATGTGATCACGCAAGCGATCGAGACGATGCGGCCGAAGGACCGGTTCAACGTCATCAGTTTCAACAACACGCTTGACGTGCTCTGGCCGCAGCCGCAACCCAACACGCCGGAAAACCGCACCCGGGCCCGGCAAGACGTTGATCAACGGCAGGGCGGTGGCGGGACGGAGATGCGCAATGCCGTGCTCAAGGCGCTGGACGTCGGACCATGGGGCGATCCAAGAAACCGGGGCGATGAACGGAACCGGGCCGATCGATCGTACCATTACGATGACGGGGATGAACAGGGATCGTTCAGCGACCTCGATCTTGACGACGACGCAGACCAAGTCGTACCGCTGCGCATCGTATTGTTCGTCACCGACGGATTGGTCTCCAACGATGCGGCCATCATCGAGGCCATCCGCCAAGAATCCCACCGGACGCGGGTGTTCACGATCGGCATGAGCAGTGCGCCCAACCGTCATCTGCTGGACGAAATGGCCCGCACCGGCCGCGGCGCCGCCGATTATGTGCTGCCGCACGAAGACGTCGCGCCCATCGTGCAGCGCTTCGCCGACCGTGTCGCGAGCCCTGTGTTGACCGATGTTTAGACCTCGTGCTGGCGATCCAGGGGTATTTCGAGCTGACTGTTTCTCAACTGGTGAAATCACAAGACTACGCGACGAGGTCAGCCGGCGTCTTCGGGGTGCCGTAAGATACGTGTCTATCGGAAGATGCCTCCCCAACCGATGCGCAAACCACTTCGACTGTCCATTCCCTTGCCCGAAATTCCTTTGCCCTGTGTTTTCCTGTTTGAGGCGAGAACCTCCTAAACGCAAGTCGGCGGACACGGGGCCCGGTCTTAGCTTGGAACGAAAGGCGGATTCGGTTGGAAGCGTCACGGCCAATCTCGGGCACTTCGCGCAGCATCCGAATCGCGGGCGGCGAAATGAGCCGGTTTCTGCGGTGGGTGACCGCGAGGCATGCGATGCGGTATCATGCGCACGATCACCGTGGTCGCGTACGAGTGACCCCGGACGGAAACCATGCAGGTTTGGCGAAAATCGCGATTCCGCCAGAACGGGCGCGGCCGTTACGTCGTCTATGCGTGGGACCGGGACGTCGCCAGCGAGCCGGCTGACGACGATTCCCGGATCCTCCGGTGGCGATGACCCTTCCGGGGCGAGACGGTTCTCGCCCATTTGAGGAGATCGATCATGGTTTGGGCGATCCGCGGATGTCTCTTGGCCATGCTGGCGACTTCGGTCGCCGTCAGCGAGTTCGGATTCTCGGACGAACCGGCCGAAGGTGAGGCAACACCGAGCCAGACGCTCAGCGAGGATGGCCGGATTGGCCGGGTGGTCGATCTGCAGGGCGTCGTCGCGCTCCGGCCGGCGATGGCCGCGCGGTTCACGCCTGTTTGCGAGCCGATCGTGCTGAAGCCCGGCGACTGGGTCCGCACTGACCCGCGAGGCGCCAACGCCATCGCCCTGCGGCTGGTCAACGGCGCGCACGTGACGCTCGGCCCCGGCGCGGTGGTGGAGCTGCCCGGCGCGCATGAAATACGTCTATCGGCTGGCGAGGTCCAGGTGGCCGCTGACGTAGCGATGCCGGTGAGGCTGGTCGGGCCCGATCGCCGCAAGATCGAGGTCCGGTCCACGGAGATCTACCGCGTGCATGACGGACGGCTCTTGCGTGTCGAGGCGAAGCCGGTGTGGCTGCAGGGCTTCGAAGGCACGCTGGCTGCCGAGTCGATCGGGTCGCTGGTGGTGAACGTCGAAGGGCGCAACGTCCCGCTGACCGTCGGTTACCACAAGGTCACGGTCGACATCCGCGATCAGATCGCGCGGACCGTCATCGAGCAGTCGTTCGTCAACCGGACACGCGGCCGGCTGGAGGGCGTCTTTTATTTTCCGCTGCCGCAGGACGCTTCGATCTCCGGCTTCGGCATGTGGATCGGCAACGAACTGGTCGAAGCGGACATCGTGGAAAAACAGCGTGCTCGGGAGATCTACGAAACGATCCTCCGCGAGCGGCGCGATCCGGGACTGCTGGAATGGTCCGGCGGCAACCTGTTCAAGGCCCGGGTGTTCCCGATCGAACCGCTCTCCGAGAAGCGGGTCAAGATCACGTATACCCAGGTCTTGCCGTTGCGCGGCGGCAGCTACCGCTACACTTATCCGCTGCAAAGCGAGTTGCTGAAGCAGCATCCGCTGCGTGAACTCGCGATCGACGTGCGGGTCCACTCGGTCCTGCCGCTGGCATCCGTGCGTTGCCCGACGCACCTGGCACGGATCGATCGGACCGCCCATTCCGGCCGCGTCGAATTCACGGCCCAGGAGTTCACGCCCGAGCGAGATTTCGAGGTTGTGGTGGACGTGGACGCTGGCCGGTCGGAGGTGGTCGCGATCCCGCACCGCCGCGGCCAGGATGGCTATTTCATGCTGATGCTGCTGCCGCCGGGCGACGACGGCGACTGGCAGCGTGAGACGTTGCCCGACGGCCAGCCCCTGGAGCTGCTGATCCTGGCCGACACGTCGGCTTCGCTGGACCCCGGCTCGCGGCGGGCGCAGGCAGACTTCGTCGCCGCCTTGCTCGGTGGGCTGACAACCAAGGACCGCTTCAACCTGGCGGGGTTCGACGTGGACTGTGATTGGGTTTTCGACGACCTGGTGGGCGCCGACGAGAAGCATGTCGCTGCCGCGCGGGCGTTTCTCGAGCGGCGCATCTCGCTCGGCTGGACCGACCTGGATCGGGCGGTCGAATCGGCGCTGCGCCTCGCCGGCCCACAAACGCAGGTGATCTACGTCGGCGACGGCATCCCGGTCACCGCCGATTCCGACCCCGTGGCCGCCGCGCAGCGACTGCGGCGTTCTTACGACGCGTCGGGCAGCGAAGCGACCTTCCACGCCGTCTCGGTCGGTAGCCGATACGAGTCGGTGGTGCTCAAGGCGCTGGCGTCGCTGGGTGGCGGTTCGATGCGGCAGATCACCGGCGAGCAGGGCTCGGCCAAGGTCGCGCTGGCGATGCTCGCCGAGATGATCCGTCCGGCGGTGCGCGACTTGACGGTGGAATTTCGCGGCCTGCGTACCGCACGGGTTTACCCGGACCAACTGCCCAACCTGGCGCCGGGCACCCAACACATCCTGCTGGGCCGCTATCTGCCCGACGACACCGACCAGCAGGGCGAGGTGGTCGTGACGGGCGTCGAGCAGGGCCGGCCGGTGCGTTTCCATGCCCCCATCGCACTGGCCGATGCCGAATCGGGCAACTCGTTCATCCCGCGACTCTGGGCCCGGATGCACCTGGACTACCTGTTGCAGCAGGGCCCGTCCGAGCCGATCCAGCAGGAGATCATCGCGCTGAGCGAGGAGTACCACATCATCACGCCCTACACGTCGCTGCTGGTGTTGGAAACCGATGCCGATCGCGAGCGGTTCGGCGTCAAGCGGCGGTTCCTGATGCGCGACGGCGAGAGGTTTTTTGCCGAGGGACGCGATGCGGCGGATTACGAACTGGTTCAGCAGCAGATGCGCCGCGCGGGCAACTGGCGGCTGGGGCTGCGGCGGATGGTGCTGATGGAACTGGCCGGCTTGGCGCGTGAGCCCGTGCTGGCGGACATCGAGCAGCGTGGCAGGGCGGGCTATGGCCAAGCGTACGGCGGTATGGGCGGCATGGGCGGCATGGGCGGTATGGGCATGGGCGGCTTCGG
>REEF01000996.1 GCA_007695205.1 Planctomycetaceae bacterium | reverse complement strand
GGGCCGGTCTGATAGGTCTTGATAAAGCTCATCTGCCGGTCGGCCGCGGTGGCGATGACATTCCGATCGTCCTCGAACAGTTCCAGCCCCAGTAGCCGGTAATGGTCGGGCGGCTGGTGCTTGGGCGGAATCCCCAACCATTCGTAGTACGGATCGATCGTTTTCACCTTGCCGCCCCCCCATCTTGCTGCATTCCACGCATTTTAGCTTGGCTCAACCAGCGCGTCCACAAAACCAATGGTACCAAGATGGCACATGGGGTCAGGTTCGGTCAAGGAACAAGCTGAGGGTGATCGCTTCGAACACTTCGCGGCGCAGCTCGAATTCCTCGCTCTCGGCCTGGCAGATCAACAGCATCGTCTGATCGTCCAACCGGAAGCTGCGTACCTGACAGGTCACCAACAGATCCAGGCAAAAGAATTCCAAGTCGTACCCGGTCGCCACATGATCCATGATCGGTTCTGAGACCGGTTCGGATTCCACTCCTTCGTATTCCTCGGAGAACGCCTGCAGCGTTTGTTGGGCCAGGTCATCGGGTTGGAATCGAGCTGGATAGGCCTGCAGTTCCCAAAATCCACTGTTGGGACTCTGCACCGACACGCGTCGCGGCCACTCGTTGGTCTCTTCATCGACCACCGACCAGTCTTCTGGGTAAAGGAACTTCACTCCAAACTTGCTGTATTCGCCTTGCATTCTTTCCATCCGTGCAACAAAAGAGCGACCGCTAGGCCTTTGTGTGATGCTCGAGCGACCATATTCGCGATGATATCCTAGCGGATCGGGGCAGCGTGACCAATCCGTCCTTGCCTTGCTGGACGAGTTTTGCTACCGTCTCGCGTCGCTAGCTCCCCGACTTGGTTTCCAGCTTGTCCCTGTCCAAGGATGCGTCGTTTGTCCGTTTTGCGTATCGTTTCGATCGCTGCATGGTTCTGGCTGGCGGCCAGCCTGACAGGCTGTTCGTCCTTTTCCCGCAGTCGGCTGGATGAAAACGTCCTGGCGGCTCGACAATTGTCGTTGCGGGGTACCGAAGCCATGCAGCAAGCGCGTTGGGGGGATGCCGAGGCGTTGATCAGCGAATCGGTCCGTCTGTGTCCGACGGACGAACGAATGCGGGCTCAGTACGCAGAAACCCTGTGGAACCTGAACGCTCGTCAGGACGCTATTCTGCACATGCAGCTAGCAGTGAAGCTATCGGGGGGCAACCCGGATCTGTTGGTTCGTCTAGGGGACATGCATTTGGAGCAGGGCGAACTGGACTTGGCGGCAGTGCAAGCCGAGCGGGCAATTGCGGCGAATCGGCAATTGGCAGCAGCCTGGGCGCTGCGTGGGGACGTATTCCAACGGCAGGGCGACGATGCCCAAAGCTTGGCCAGCTATCATCGCGCGCTTGGTTATTCGTCCCATTATCCGCGAGTTCAAATGGCGATCGCCGAGAGCTATCGGAAACAAGGACGCCATGGCCGCGCGCTGGCAACCTTGCGTCGCTTGGCGGATGGCTATCCTGTCGACGAGGTACCGGCGCAAGTACGGTTTCTTGAGGGACTGGCTCAGAAGGAACTCGGACGCTACGACGGAGCGATCGCTTCGCTGACAGTGGCGATCCGAAAATCATCCGCGTCGCCCGAGTACCTGTTCCATCTTGCCGAAACACATTTTCGGATGGGCGATACGGTCAACGCCCGCATCGCGCTAAGCGCTGCGTTGGCGGCCGATCCGGCTCATCAGCCTAGTCATCAGCTTGTGAGCTACCTGAACTACGAATCGCAGGATCACGCCGCAGCAGGCGTTCGGCCGGCACCACAGGTCGTACGAGCTTCGGGAACGCGGGCGTTGGCAGGCGTCCCGATCGGTTCCGAACCATCCGATCGATGATATCGCTGGCATACAGCAAACCGTACGTTTTGCCGCTTGGATCGACAACCTGGGCCACCGCGACTCGGTCGCTCTGCATGCGAAGCAGTGCCTGGATCAGCGATTCGCCGCGACGCAACGGCATCAAGGGACGCATGACTTGGGGAACCGGTCGGTCGTCCAGCAGCAGATCGACCACGCGCAGATACCCCACCCAAGCTCGTGTTCGGCTGGCCTTCACGGCGACAATCGGTTTACGATACCGCTTGGCGAGCTGCAGGATGTGGTCCCGGCTGGCATCTTCAAAAACGGTCAGGACCTGGGATTCGGGTCGGCAAAAGCTTTCTACCAGGCCGCCGCCGATGTCGAAAACGTTTTCCGCCATCTGCCGTTGCGATGAGCTCAGAATACCGGCCTCTTGGCCCTCCTGCAGGACCTCCCGCAGTTCTTTTCGCGCCAGTGCCGGTTGCACTCGCAAGGGTGTCTCGCCCAACATGGTTTGCAGCAACCATCCAAAAAACCAAAGCAACGCAGAAACCGGCGCGAACAAGACGGTGAAAAACAGCAGGGCGGGGGCGCTGCGCCGCAGCATGAGATTGGGGGCATGGAAAAACAGGTATTTGGGCAGCATTTCCCCATACACGAACACCAGCGGCGAAAACAGAATGGTGGCGGCCAGCTCAGTGATGTCGGCATGGCTGCTGAGTATCTCTTTGGTCAACAACACCACCCCCAGCGACGTCAGGTAGTTCGCCAGATTGTTGCCGACCATCGTTGTCGCGACGAAGACGGCGGGAAAATTGGTCAACGCCAGAAGACCTCGTGAGATCCGGTCACCATCGACGGCGGCGATTACCAACCGGACTCGCGTGACTCGGTAGAAGCCAGTCTCGGAGCCACTGAAGAAAGCGCTCAGAACCAGCCCTACCAGCAATAGGACGGCAGCGACGATCATGGCGTAGACTCCTGGTCCGACTCGGCCGGATTCACCTTCAGCTCGACTAGCATCCGAGTGTGACCATCAAACTGGATGACGCGCAAAGCCAGCGGGCCCCAGTCGGCCGTATCACCTTCGACAGGCAAACGTTCCAACGTCTCCTGCAAAACCCCGGCGACGGTGGTGCTGCGAGTCGGTGGTAACTGCAAGTTCAGATCCGCGGCCAGTTGCCGCAAGCCGGTCACGCCCGTCACCTGCCAGATGCCTTCCCCAAGTGACTCGATCGGTTGGCGATTCATCAGCCGCTCGCTACGGCTGGGTTTATTGGTGAAGACAGCGTCCATGATGTCTTCGTAAGTCAGAATGCCGATCGTGTCCCCAAATTCGTTGACCACAGCCACCACGTCGCGGTCCAGTTGGTACAACTGCTGGAAGGCATCGGCCAGCGTGGCACACCAAGGCAGGTAGACGATGGGCGATGCTTCGCGATCGACGTTGCCAACAGGCAATTCATACAGCTCCATCAAGTCGACCGCACCGCACACATCGCCCCCTTGTGGATCGGTTACCAGCAAATATCCGCTGGGGGTCATCCGGCCTTCGAGATCCATCCAGTCGACGGGCGGCCGAAAGGCTAGGAACTGGGTTCGAGGCCGCATCCACTCGTCGACCCGAATGTTCGACATCGCCACAATCCGGTTCAAGACCATCTGCTCTTGTTCGGCCAGATCCGCATCGCTGGTCGAGACATCGATAGCGCGTCCCAGGTCCGAGATCTCCAAATAGGGTTCAGGTTGAAACCGAGGCCAAATCAGTCGCCGTGAAAACAAGTTCATCGCCTGCAGGACCGGCAGGATGGGACGAGCCAACCGCAGCGCTACTGCCAACGGCGGGGCAAAATAGCCGGCCGCTGTTCGAGCGGACAGGACCGCCAGCGTTTTGGGCAACATCTCGCTGAATAAGATCAGCATCAACAGAGAAGCTGCCGCGAACGCATAGGGCCAGATACTGCCCGCCGCAGAGAGCCGATCCAAACGAAAACTGATGATCGACGCTACCGCAAAGTAGGTCATGTTGATCATCAAATTCCAAAACAGCACAGCCGATAACAGCCGATCGGATTCATTCAACAACCGAGCGGCCAGTTGCTGCGTTCGATTGCCGGCGGCTAGTCTTGCGCGATCGGCTGGACGTAGCGAAAACATACACGCTTCGCCACCCGAAAAGAACCCTGACATGACGATCAGGATCAGCATGGCCGCCAGCCAAGGCACGACCTCGAACCACAACTCCACAGCCTATTCCTCGCCCGGTGTCTTGGTACGCCCCATGGCGATATCAAACTCGTACACCGCTGGGATCAACATCGCCGCCGTCGTGAATCCGTAGGTGATCCCCACCACCAGGAAAACCGCCAGCGGATTCCCCAATCGCAAACTGGTGATGGAATAGAACGTGGCCAACGGCAGGACTAACGTAGCGATCTGGATCGCTTGCGATGGGTTGCGATAGCCCAACACGGCAAATAACCCCACGCCGCCACCCAAGGTGAAGGCCAGAAACGGTCCCAGTTGAGTCTGAAACGAACCGCTGAAGTACTCCATGATGAACATGCAGGTGAACACGCCCAAGAATAGAAAGAATACGACGCCCAAACTTACCCCGATCGCTGTGCGGGAATTTGAATAATTCATCCCGCAGTGGATGCCCAACATGTTTACAAAGACATACATCACACCCAGGCCCACCCATACGTAGACCAGGTTCTCGAAGGTCAATCCGCCACGCCACCATACGAAACCGCACAACAACATGGGCAGCAAGACCATCTCTTTGGTCACCCAAAACACGCCGCCCAGCTTGCCGAACACGAATTCGCCAGGCGATAGGTCGGTGACCAGCAACAAATCCAGTGCCTGGCCATCCCGTTCGTTGGTAATCGACGTGACCGCCAACGCGCCGACGATCACTAGGCTGACCAGAAAGAACATCCCCAACAGCAACACCGCTCGAGACATCAATAGATCGCTGTGAGCGTCCAGGCCGCCGGCACCGCTGAGCAACTGATACAGGCCGATGACCATCGCGAAGAATAACAGGTAGGTGGCTCGAATGATCAACACCTTCCGCCCGTAAGCCCAAGTGCAAACCTCGCGCCACAGGACAGGATTATCCCAGACCTGACGCGTTGCCGCTCGCGACGAACGGATACGTGCGTCCACGTGTCCGGATCGAGCCTGCTCGGCATCACGCGTCTCGTCGGACATCGTATCACCGATCGCGGCGGCGGCCGGATCCCCAAGCCCTGCCGAGCTGCTCTCCTGAACCTGGCCCGGACGGACCTCGCGTGACGGATTCCAGACTCGCACCATGCGGACAGCCAGGCCGTTGAGCGAAACGATCGCGACCCAGGCAACCAGCAAAAACAGCAAAACACCATCCTGCAAAATCCCGGCGGCTTCGCCCGTGGCGAACTGCGGTTGGCACGCCAGCCAGATTGCCCGCACCGGACTGAGTCCCGCCAACCAGACATCCGAGGACAGGCCCCCAAGTGTCAGGTCCGGCACCGCCACCGATACCGTCTCCCAAAGACCGATCCAGAACACCAGAATCAAGGCGGTCATCGCCAAGGTCTGGAACGTCTTTTCGCGCCACAAGGCGATCGTCGATCCCAAACTGCCCGCGGCCACAATGGTCATCAATGTCACGGCGAAAACGCGAAGGACCTGCGCGAAGGAAACGCCCCCAAACAACGTCAGCAAAAAAAAGACGGGCAGAGCCGCCACACACATCATCAGCACCTGCAGCAAACTGGCCGACAATTTGCCCAAGACCAGCTCCAAGTTGCTCATCCGGGTCATCAGCAGCAGGATCAACGTGCGGCGGTCCTTTTCCTGCGATACGGCACTGGCAGCCACCATGGCAGCCAAAAAGACCATGACCGCCAATTGCAAAAGGGACAGGATTTGGAACAAAATCGAACCGAATCGGGCCATATCGCCCACATTACGAACGATCTGCGTCCCCGCCAACACCAACCAGGCAGTACACATCAGGATCAGCAAGACCACAACGTAAACCGCACGGATGACATACAGATTCGGGCGACGCGGCGAAGTCCACGCCTCGCGAACAAAAACAGGCCCCAACAAACGACTAATCCCCCCTGATGGAAATCATACTCCAGGTAGACTCGACGGCACAACAAGAGCACACCGCATTATAACCAACCAACAAAGAATGCGAGACGCCAGCCTGACACATAAAAAAACAAAAACGAAAGGTGCCACCCACCTATCTTTCAGCACCTATCGAAAGGTGCCACCCACCTATTATTAAATGCAACCTGTTCATGTTGTGTCGAAACCCTGGACGAGGTACGCTCCAGTGGCGGCAATTTTATCCCTCTTGTGGAGAAGTTGAAAGGTGCCACCCATCTATTGAAAAGACCGCTCATTTTTTGGGGGGGCGTCGATCCGCTTGGCCGAGGTGCTCGCCAGCGGAGGCCAATTGATCCTTCTGGCGACGGGCAGATGCGAATTCCAACCAGGCAACATCTGAGTCGCCTAGTTGGTGGGTGGCACCTATCATACGAGACCTATCGCATGACACGTTAGGTGGGTGGCACCTATCGCATTACAGGTATCGCCGATCATTGGCGAGTCAACGATGCGGATTTCTAGCATCCAGCATCGGGGCTAACGGGAGAGGCGGTGCACGAAGCGGTGCAGTTAGGTAGAAAAAAAGGGTGCAAGATCGAGGGGGGCGGGCAAGCGGTGCAGAAAAACGCAAGAAAACGCGGTAAAAACCGGGAAAAGTGCGAAAACCAAACTACCCGGCCAGGACTCGAACCTGGACTAAGGGAGCCAAAATCCCTAGTGCTGCCAATTACACCACCGGGTAAACCAGTCAACTATTGCATCATACGCGATTTTCAAGCGTCTACAACTGCAAATTAGCAGCAAATGGGAAGTAGTTTAAGATCCCCTGAAGGAGCTTCTTTCATGAAGACTGTCGGCTGCGATACTCATGAAGACCGAGGTGATCGTTGCAACGGGGTGCTTTTCCATGCCTGATGGGGGCAGGTGAGTCGCTGCGTTTTACATTTGAATGAATTACTGTAGATTAGAGGTTCCGTCAGATGGCTTGCCGGTCAGCTCAAGTGCCGTCCAATGCGTTGCGATCGACGCAGACGAGGCTGCGGACCGTCTGACTCTGTAAGAAAGACCGATGACCATGGCTGCACAAAAGCGTCGGGTTTGGGTGATTTTCACCCTGCTGTTACTGGGGCTCGTCGTTTGGTTGGCTCCGGCACAAGCCGAGGTGCTTGGCCGCTTCGGACAGGGTTGGTTGGAATCGATCGACGGATATCCGGTCCTACATGTCAAAGGCTCGCCCTACGACATGGGCCGCCAGCACGGTGAATTGTTGCGGGAACAGGTTCAGCAGAACTTGGAGAACCTGCTGAAAGTCGAAGCTCAAAACGTCGTGTTCCAGTGGGGGCCTTTTAAACTCGGACCTCGGAAGATCATCGAGAACATCATCAAGCTGCAGGAACCTTTCGTTCCGGAGAAATACTTCGAGGAGCTTCGGGGGTTGGCCGACGGGGCTCAGGTGTCATTGGACGATGCCCGTGTTGCGAATTTCATTCCGGAATTGTTTCACTGCAGCGGCTTTGCGGTGATGAATTCAGCTACCGCTGACGGGACGTTGTATCACGGTCGCGTGTTGGACTATGCAACCGATTGGGGCCTGCAGGAGTACGCGGTGATCGTGGTGGCGGAACCGGAAGGCGGCATCCCTTTTGTCAACGTGACGTACGCGGGCTTTCTGGGCTCGGTGACCGGCATGAACGCGCGGCACGTTTCGATCGGCGAGATGGGCGGCGCGGGTTTGGGACATTGGCAGGGGGTGCCGATGAGCTGGTTGGTTCGCGAAGTGCTGGAGACGGCCGAGACGTTGGACGAGGCGATTGCGGTATTTCGGGACAGTCCGCGCACCTGCCAGTACTTCTACGTGATCGCCGATGGCAAGGACAATCGCGCGGTGGGGATGGAAGCTTCCTGGAACAAATTCGAGCTGGTCCATCCTGGCGAGAGCCATCCGATGTTGCCCAACCCCAGTCCGGATACGGTGCTGCTTTCCATGGGCGACCGCTACCAGGAACTGGCGCGCCGAGTGAGTGAGGGGCATGGCCGTTTCGATGCGGCCAGCTCGCTGCGATTGATGGATCGGCCGGTAGCCATGAGCTCGAACCTTCACAATGTTTTGTTCGAACCGGCCAGCACCCGTTTCTGGGTGGCCAATGCTGGCCCTGACGGCCAACCGGCTGCCGAGCGGAAGTATCATGAATTCCAATTGAACCGCTTGTTGGAGCGTCGGCCGGAGTGACCAAGTGCCGAGTTCCATGGAAATTTTGCGAAACGGAACACTTGAAAACTGACGAGCAGAGAGAGGGAGCCTGTCATGACTGCAACGCGACGCCAATTCCTTGCCACAGCGACCGCCGCCGCCTGGGGGTTGCCCACAGCGGCTGGTCTGCCCGCTGTCTTCGCGGGTCCAAGCGACCGCACGGCGGAACCGGTGGCGAAGGTTTCGCTGGATGACGACCGCCAGTTCGCGGCGATCAAAGAGCGGTTCGAGGCCGATTATCCTGGCATCCGATTGTCGGTCGTGGAAGTCGACGGCCGCGACCACCTGCACAGTGAGCATGGCGGGATGCGCGTCTTCTGGATCTATCGAGGTCAGGGGCAGGTCGAGTTACCCGCGGGGTATCGTACGCAGGAGGGTGGTCCGGGTCTGCTGCCCGACGGCTATGTCCCGGACCCGCTCGATCTCGACCTGGCGGATCTGCTAAATTCGATCGGGCAGCAGATGCCATCGATCGGACCTCGAGCCGCCGCGCATGTCCAGGCGATTCTCGATCGGCGGCAGGGAGATATCCTGATCGGCGATTTTGCGGTGGAGATGTGGAATCTGGAGCACATCCCGCGTCCCTGGGCCCAGGATTCTGGTGTCGAGGACCTGTTGGTGTCGCTATTCGACTGGTATCGTCACGCGGGTTATTCGACCAAGCAAACCGGCTCGTACGAACCGGTCCTGGCGGGCGATCAGATCATCGCTTGCGGCGATCCGTCCGTCGCGGTGCGAGGTCGGTTCCGGTGCCTGGCCATGGAAAAGGAAGATCGGTCGGTCAGCCACATCTCGACGGCGCGGCGGTTGCCCTATCTGGTCGATACGGCCGGTGGTTGCAGCTTCGACTTCGATCCCTACCGCCGGTTGCCGTTGACCTGGTACATGGATCAGCCGGGGATGCAAGGCGACGGGTTGAATTTCGTGAACTCGCACGTGGTCAATATCCCTCGGGAACTATCGTCGACCCATTTCCATCCGCGGCGATCGCTACTGGGTGGATTGCCTCAGACCGAGATGTATCTAGTGCTCGATCCGCGAGTTGCCCAGTTGGATACGCACGGACGAGAAGCCTCGATCCTGTTGTTCCCCGACCTGCGGGATCTGAATCGTTATGACGAACTGGCGCTGCAGCCCGGAGACTTTGTCTACATCCCGCCGGGCGTCGGCCATCGCGGGTTGGACGTCTTTGTCAACGTGCTGACCGTGCCCGGATTCAAGCCGCACAACGAGATCTACATCGACCAGGACATCCGCGATCGTACGGACGGTCAGGCGCCTTACAACGAGAACGGTCTGGACCGGAAGAATTACGATCGGCTGGAGGATTTTCTCTGATCGATCCGCCGTATGTCGCGACTTCCGTTCGGTCGGCGACGCAACGTGTCACCGGGACCAGGCGGCTTCCAGGCAGTCGATTTGGATAGACACGCTGCGCCGTCCTGTATTGTCGGGGCGAAAGACGGTCAGTTGCACCGTGTCACCTGGCTGGCAGTTGCGCAACAGACGCACAAAGTCATCCCGGTACCGCAAGGGTGTGTCTTCCCAAGCGATGATCACATCCCCACGGCGAATCTCTGCCTGTGCGGCGGGACCGTCCGGCTTGACGGACTGGACGATCATGCCTTCCCAACCGATCGGGTAGCGACGAAGCTCGTCCGCCGAAAGCAGCCAGAGTTCGTCGACGAACATACCCAAGGTGGTCGACCGAGCGTCCTCTTTGGTCGTCAGCAATCGCCGAACGGCTGCGGCCGGAGCCACGTTGGCGATGCCTGCTGGTTGGCCTTTGACGGTGACCGTACCCGATTGGACGCCGATCAGTTCGCCCTGACGGTTGAGCCACGGCCCGCCGGATGTTCCCTCCTGGATCATGGCTGCGATCTGAGTGACCTCGACAAAGTGATCCTGGTACTCGAAGGTCAGGTCAGCCCTGGCGATGGTACCAGGTTGGAGCAGCACGCGACGGAAGGCGGCCGAACTGCACAGCCATACCGGGACGCCGGGCGGAGGCAACTGGTCCGCGACGCGCAGGAACGGGTGCGGTCGATCACCGGCCGTCAACTGCAGGATGATCAGATCGTGCCCCAGGTCGACGGCGACGACATCCGCCAAATGGCGTTCGCCTGCTGCCGTCAGCACCTCGATTCGACGTTGTGGGCAACCGATCACATGGGCCGCCGAGACCACCAGGCCATCGGCCGAAACGAAACAGCCCGATCCACTATGGTGACCATCGACCAATATCTCGACAGCCGCTTGACGTGCTGAGCGGTACAGTCGAGCCAAATCCGGCTCGTCGGCAGGGGACGACGGCAACCAGCCCAAGACAGCTAGGCAGATCATCGCGATTCGCATACGATTCGACTTTCCTTCCTTCAGGCAACGTTTCAGCCATGGCCTCAGTAGACCCAGGCAATTCGACCCGTTCAAGGGGTAAGGCCCCGCGAAGTAACCTTGTGGTTCGACGATGCGGGCTGCAACAGCGGCTTGCGCGGCGTTACGCGACCGTCACCCAACAAGTCACGATCGGCGGCTTGCGGCTGCCGTTTACCCGGATCGCCGATCCGGACGATATGACTCGCCACATGCCGGCCCCTGACGAGTCGCTGGATGAACCGCAATGGCAACCCTACTGGGCCGCTCATTGGGATGGTTCTTGGGCCGTCTCGCATGTCCTGGCGGGCGAGTCGCTTGTGGGTCGCAAGGTGTTAGATCTAGGCTGCGGCCTGGGGCTGACCGGTGCCGTCGCAGCGGCGGGGGGCGCTCGCGTCTGGATGGTGGATGCGGCTCAGCCTGCGTTATTATTTGCCCGGTTGAACACCTGGCCGTGGCGGGATCGGGTTCATATCCGTCGTTTGGATTGGCGGACCGATCGACTGACGCCGCATCGTTTCGATCTGATCGTCGGTGCCGACATCATCTACGACACGGATGACTGGCCGTACCTCGAACGATTCTGGAGAGCACATCTGAGCGACGGCGGCCATCTATTGCTGGGAGAATCCGGACGACGAACCGGCCTGCTGTTTCCGGATTGGCTGGGCGACCGAGGCTGGTGGGTGGAAGCCACCAAGATCCAGGTCGCCCAGTGCGATCGGCCTCAGCGCATCATCCGCGCGCGACGCGGTGATTGAGGGCTCGCAGCAGGCCTCACGAGTCGGTGGAAGAGGGCGAACGAAAGAGGATCGGAAGTCGATGGGACTGTCATCGATGAGTAACGGCGCAACCTGATGCGCTACGTCGACTTAGGTCGAAAGGGGGCGGATGCGGGCCATACATACAAGATCCAACACCCCGAGCCGGATTGTTCGCGGTCTATTGGCAGCCCGTTAGGGGTAAAAACTGATCTGGCGGTCTACGAGGATTTTGAGTAGTTTTGCCACCAGGAAGACATCAAGATGCGCACCGATTCGGCGATCCGATAATATGGCTCGCCCCCTTAGGATCGGTGATGCCGCTTTCTCATCAATAGAGGGCACTGTGAACCGACTTGCGACTTTTTTGATCGGCGTGGTCGTCGCGGCCTTCGGCTGGTTCGCATTGGAGCGCATCGGGCTGGAGCGTTTGAAGGATTTTCGGCTGAATTTCGGCGGGGGTTCGCGGACCCAGACGCTGACCGATGATGATCTGATCGGAGCGTCAGCTCCGCCGGTCCAGACAGGCGAAACGATTCGCATCGCCTCGTTCAATGTCCAGGCGCTGGGGACAACCAAATCCAGAAAACCCCACGTGATGGAGGTCCTGGCGCGAATCGTGCGCGAGTTCGATATCGTGGCGGTGCAAGAGATCCGATCGACTGACCAGGACTTGATCCCGAACTTCGTCGATCTGATCAACCGGGCGGACCGTTTCTACGATTATGTGATCGGCCCCCGCGTGGGGAGGAATACCGATCTGGAGCAATATGCGTTCTTATTCGATTCGGCGACGGTCGAAGTCGACCGCTCCCAGTTGTATACGGTCGCTGATCCCGACGATTTGTTGTACCGGGAACCGTTGGTCGCTTGGTTCCGAGTCCGCGGTCCGCCATCGGACCAAGCGTTTACGTTCACGCTGGTGAACATTCATACCGATCTGGACGAATCTCAGCGGGAATTGGACTCGCTGGCGGATGTGTACCGTGTTGTCCGGGACGATGGACGCCAGGAGGATGACGTGATCGTTCTGGGCACGTTGAATGCCGACGATCGAAACTTGGGGCGTCTGGGAAACATTCCGGGGATGACCTGGGCGATTTCCTCGACTCCGACCGACACTCGCGGCACGGCTCAGTTGGACAACATCATTTTCCACAGCAAAGCGACCAGCGAGTTTACTGGTCGCAGCGGGGTTTTCGACTTCTTGCGACGCTACAACTTAACTCTGGAAGAAGCCTTGGAAGTCTCGGACCACCTACCCGTATGGGCCGAATTCTACGTACACGAAGGCGGCCAACCCGGGCGTGTTGCGACAGCACGAAGATGATCTCGCCCCCCCAATCGGAAGTTGTTGTCTGGTAAAAGATATTCAGCGTGTTAAAATCCGTCCTCGCAATATGCACGACTTCCATCTATTGCAGGGGACGATACCCATGGATTCCGCAGAGTTTGTACTTCAAGGTTTGGGCAGCAAGGCGCTTCACGCGGGCCAGCATCCGGATCCGGGCACAGGGTCCCGAGCGACGCCCATCCACCAGACCACCAGCTATTGTTTCCGAGACACTCAGCATGCGGCCGATCTATTTGCCTTGAAGGAAATGGGTTGGATCTACACGCGTTTGATGAACCCGACCACGGACGTGTTCGAGCAGCGGATGGCGGCTCTGGAAGGCGGGATCGGGGCGCTGGGGGTGTCCAGCGGCCAGCAGGCGATCACCGTTTCGCTGTTGAACCTGGCGCACAGCGGACAGCATTTGATCAGTGGCCGAGCCTTGTACGGAGGTACGCTGACCTTGCTGGGCCAGACGTTCAAGCGATTGGGCATCGATGTGACGTTTGTCGATGCGACGAACCTGGACGAGATCCAGCGGGCGATCCGTCCGGAGACTCGGGCGATCTACATCGAAGCGTTGGCGAATCCCAAGAACGATGTGCTGGATTACGAAGCCATCGCTGATTTGGCGCATCGGCACGGTCTGCCGGTGGTTTGCGACAATACCGTGTTGACACCGATCGTCTTTCGCCCCTTCGAATATGGCATCGATATCTGCGTGTACAGTGCCACCAAGTTTATCGGTGGGCACGGGACCAGCATCGGCGGCTGCATTATCGACAGCGGCAAATTCGATTGGGCGAAAGACGCCGACCGTTGGCCGCAATTCACTCAGCCGGACCCGTCGTATCACGGCGCGGTGTTCCACGAAGCGGTCGGCCAATTGTGCTATATCATCACTTGCCGGACGCACTGGCTGCGCGATATGGGGGGGGCGTTGAGTCCTTTCAATGCGTTTCTGTTTTTGCAGGGCCTGGAAACGCTGCACCTGCGGATGCCGCGTCACTGTCAGAACGCGCAGACCGTGGCCGAATTCTTGGAAGCGCATCCGCTGGTCCGCTGGGTGAATTACCCGGGCCTGAGTTCGCATCCGCACCATGGGTTGGCACAGCGGTACATGCCGATGGGACCGGGCGCGATCCTGGGATTCGGTATCCAGGGAGGCCGCGAGGCGGGTCGACGGTTTATCGAATCGGTGAAGATGTGCTCGCATCTGGCCAACGTCGGGGATGCCAAGACCCTGGTGATCCACCCGGCCACAACGACGCACAGCCAGCAGACGGAAGAAGAACTGCAAGCGGCGGGGATCACGGACGACTACATCCGCGTCAGCGTGGGACTGGAAGATATCGAGGATATCCGAGCGGACCTGGACCAGGCGCTGCACGCCTCGCAGGCATCGTAGAAACCTCGATATCCCGCAAAGCACATCGTACCCCCCGCAAAGGATACGCTTCCGCCATGGCAAACGACGATTTCGACAGCAGCGACAGCGTGCGTACGGGCCGGCCCTTGGCCTATGCTCAAACGTTGACCTTCGATGGGCCATGGACGTTGGAGTGCGGTGGCCAATTGCCCGAGGTGACGGTCGCTTTCGAGACGTATGGCACCTTGAATGCCGACCGAAGCAATGCGGTGCTGATCTGCCACGCGCTCTCCGGCGATTCGCACATCGCGCAGCACCACGATCGGGACGAACCCGGGTGGTGGGATATCGCCGTCGGGCCGGGCAAGGCCATCGATACCGATCGGTACTTCGTGATCTGTCCGAACGTGTTGGGCGGGTGCCGAGGATCTACCGGACCCAACAGCATCCATCCCGAGACAGGTCAGCCGTATGGCCCCGATTTTCCGCTGATTACCATCGGCGATATCGTGAACGTGCAACAGCGGCTGATCGCCGCGCTGGGGATCGATCGGCTGCTGGCGGTGATCGGCGGATCGCTGGGCGGGCACATGGCACTGACCTGGGCGACCCGTTTCCCGGATCAAGTGGCGGGCACGGTGGCGATCGCGACCAGCCCACGGCTGACCAGCCAAGCCTTGGCATTCGACGTCGTCGGGCGGAATGCGATCATGCAGGATTCGGGGTACCAGGCAGGCCGGTACTACGATCAGGAACCGGGACCGCGAGTCGGGTTGGCGATCGCGCGGATGCTGGGGCACATCACCTACCTGTCGCGCGAAGCGATGATGGAAAAGTTCGATTCCGATCGGTTGCGGCCGCGCGATGTGGCCACCCAATTCGAAACCAAGTTTTCCGTCGGGTCGTACCTGGCCTATCAGGGCGATCGTTTTGGCGAACGGTTTGATGCCAACAGCTACATCACCCTTTCGATGGCCATGGATCTGTTTGACTTGGGCGGTACGAAGGACCAGTTGGCCGAGTGCCTTCGTGCGGCCCGTTGCCGCTGGCTGGTGATCAGCTATACCAGCGACTGGTTGTTCCCGCCCTTCCAATCCCAGGAGATCGTCGACGCCCTGCTGGGCACCAACCAGAGCGTCAGTTACTGCAATGTGGTCAGCTCCTGCGGACACGATGCGTTCCTGCTACCGAACGACTTGCCGAGCTACGGCGGATTGCTCTCGGGGTTTCTGGCGAATCTGAACGGCACGACGGGGGATTCCGCCGCGCTAGGTGCCCCCGGATCGCATAATCCGACCAGCATTTTCCACAATCCGCAACGGCTGGATTACCATACCATGGCCGACCTGATCCCCGAGGGGGCCAGCGTGTTGGACTTGGGGTGTGGCAACGGCGGGCTGCTGGCGTTGCTGCGGAGTCGAGGCCATCGGCGGCTGATGGGGATCGAGCTGGACGAAGCGGCAGTGGTGAATAGTGTGCGTCGAGGCCTGGATGTGGTCCAAGCCGACCTGAACCATGGCTTGGCAAATTACGCAGACGGCCAGTTCGACGTGGTGGTGCTCTCGCAAACTTTGCAGACCGTGATCGATGTGCAAACGGTGATCCGAGAGATGCTGCGAGTCGGCAAGCGAGGCGTGGTCAGCTTTCCGAATCTGGGCTATTACAAACTGCGCGAACAATTGGCCGAACACGGCCGTGCGCCGCTGGTTGCTCTGGGAGGCGGCAGCCGCTGGTACGAGACGCACAACGTGCGGTTCTTGACCATCGCGGACTTCGAGGAATTTTGCGAAGAACACGCGATCACGATCCACGAAGCGGTCGCTTTGGATACGGAAAACGGCCGCCGTGTCAGCGACGACCCGAATCGAAACGCCGATCTGGCGGTCGTGGTGTTAAGCCGGTAAGGACCAGCGAAACGATCGGTGTCGTGACCAGGCGTTCCTAACATCACTGATCGGTCGCGGGGCGGCCCCAGCCCATCAAGCTGCCGTCCTCCAGGGCGAGATAAAGCCGCTGACCAGCGGCTGCGATCCCCTGGAAAACGGGCGGGGATGCCAACGGATGCTCGGCCAAACGCTCGCCCGTAACGCTGTCGATCACATGCAGCCGACCGCCCAAACGCCCCTGAAAAGCGCCCAGTGGATCGTCCGGATCGACCACATCAGGCGGGCCGGCAACGAACAGTCGGTTGTCGGTCACCGCCATCGCCGTGACCCGCACGTCGATGCGCTGCGACCACCCCGTGCCGCGACGATCGACGCTGCGAGCCATCAGCAGGTATCCATCGCGGCCCGGAGTGAAGAAGACGGTCGGGTCCAGTGCCTGCAGGCTGTCGAACATTCGCGCGTAGTACACGGATTGGGCATCGCGTACGATCAGCCGTGCATATTCGCCGCCGGAGATCCATGGCATGCGTTTGAAGTAGGTGCCGTCCAGCCAGCCGCCGCGCGGCCGCACGTCATCGGGCGATCGGCCGCGCAGCGGTTGCAGGTCCGCGTCGAAGGCCTGATTGCGCATGAAGACATTGGTGCCGTCGCCAGACAGTACATCGGGCAACGCGCCCATCGGCAACTGGTAATTGGTCTCGAAGTCGCTGAGCTGATGATCGGGACCTTCCAGCCGGGTCTGGCAGTGGACCTGGCCGCTGGCGGCGTCCAACCCGTACAGGAAGATCCCACCGTCCAAATGCGAGGATCGACCGGCGGCGAAGTAGACAATGCCGTTTTGGACCAGGACGCTGCCCGAGACGGGCCACGCGGATTCCAGTTGGCCAAAAGCGCCGATCCGGCGGTCTTGCGGCGCGGCCTGGAACCGCCAGATCAACTGGCCATCGTCCGCTCGTAAACAATAGACCCAGCCATCCGCCGAGCCGACGATCACGGTGCCATCGTACCAGGTCGGCGGTGAATCGATCCTCGCGCCGGTAGCATACTGCCATAACACCCGACCGTCATGGCCGTCCAAAGCGATCACATGATGCTGGTCGGTCAACGCGACGAAAACTTTGCCGTCCGCTGCAATCGGTGCCGAGACCCGGGTGCCGACTCGCGCCGTCCACAACTCGGTGGCATCGTCCGGCACGGTGGTCTTACCCGAACCAGTGCGCTGCAGGTCGCCGCGGAATGTGACCCAATCCTGGTTAAGCAACTCTGGATTCCTGTCCATCGGCGTTGCCGGATAGGCGGGCCCCCGGACCAGGATCGGCGACAGCTCGTCGGGAGGCATCGCTCCCGGTCGAGCCGCCGCCAACGCGTTCATGCCGTTCAGTTTTTCGTCCAGATAACACTGGCAGGGATGTGGCGGAGCATACTGCAGTCCGTTGGCGGGAATCATCCCCACATGACATGTGCCGCGAACCCAGTTATGGATCGAGTGCTGGCCATGTTGCAAATCGATGAATTCCGTTCCTCGCCGGCTGGTCAGCAGGTATCGCTCGGTGGCCTTGTTTCGATAGCACCGATGGTGATGATGCGTGTGAAACACATTGCCCAAATCGACTTGCCGCACCAATCGGCCCGTCTTCAGGTCGTAACCGTTCGCCGTACGTGGTTCTCGAGTCCGTTGCGGTCGTTGGGCGCCACGCTGGAATACCAATTCGTCTAGCTGATCGCTCCACGTCCAGACAAGACCATCGATGACAAACACGTCTTTCCAGGCATACCAGAGATGCTGGATGAACTGCTTGGGCTGCTCCCAAAGGATTCGACCGTCCGTAGCGGAAAAGGCGGCCAGTTTGCCAGGACTGGCATGCAGCACTACCCCGTCAATAACGATCATCGTGCCGTTCCACAAGTTGCCCTGCGAGCGGCCACCTCCGACGCTGAAGTCGGAATCGGCCGAGGGGAACGGCGTGCGCCACCGCAACTCGCCAGTCGCCCGACTCAGACAGACGATCTCCGGGCCGTCGATCAACGCGATCGCATCCCCGTCAGTCGCCAGATTGACGGCCGGATCCAGCTTCGTGCTCGGGGCCGTCCGAATATAGTCGACCGTTGTGCCCTGATAGGTGTCTCCAGACGTCCAGCGGTGACGGCCGGTCGATGCTTCGACGGCCATGACTTGCACACCATCGTCGACCAGCACGGCCAGGATCAGTTCGTCGTCCAAAACCAAGATCTCATTGGTTCGCTGGGTTCCCTCGTACGTCTGCAGGATTTGACCGGTTCGCGCGTCCAGTTGCGATACGGGAGCATGGTAGCCGAGCGTCACGTAGACGTAATCACCGACGGCGACCAGCCGTTTCTGCAGGTTCAAGGGGTAGTCTCCAGCCCGGTGCGAGAACCAGGTGTCTTTCCACTCACGCCAGCCCCAGCGGCGGATCGGCACCTCCCACAAATCGACGCCGTTGAATGCGTCGCGGGCCGTCAGGAACCATTGGTCCGGCAAGTTGTGCTGGCCGGGCAGACTGATCGGCGCCTGGTCGACAATCGAGAACAGACGCCCATTCGCGGTGACCTGAGTGCTGATGCTGGAGACCGTCTCGTGGCAACGCATGAACATGGGCCCGTTGATCCACTGATAATGCCGCGGTGGGCCGACCACGCGATCGCGAGCGACCGGATTGCCATCGGCGCCGTGCAGATAATGGGTCCACTGATCGATTTCCGCCGGCCAGGTTTTGCGCAACCCGACCCAACCCGGTATCCGGTCCTCGGGCAACCGCTCCACATCCCGACGGTCAAGCGCTTCCGCGAGTTCCTCGATACCCAACACCCGGGAATCGCCCGCCAAGAAAAGCGTCCCCAGCGGCGCCAGTACCCGCAGCAGATCCGATCGTTCCCCCCTTTGTTCCAGCAGTGCGGCGGCATCAGGAATGACCAGCAGGTTGATCAATTGGTCGTTGTATGGCAGAGGTCCGTCCCGATAAACATCGGCCGAGATGGTTCCATAGCGGCCCTCGTCGCGTATCTGATCGCGTATCTCCTGGCATCGTTCGTCCGAATCGGCCAAGGCATGCACGACGAAGTTGCCCTGTCGCCCGATCGCCAACGCCAGATCAGCATCCCGGGCGCCCCACACCACACAGATGCCGCCCAAACGATCACTTTCCTGGACGATCTGCTCGGCCAGTTCCAAGGTCGATCGTTGGCGGATCTCGGGTTCTTCTGCAGCCAATCGATGGCTCGCCACCAGAGACATGATGCCCAGGATGACAGGTATCAGGCAACGGATTTTTTGAAACGAACTCATAAGGTTACTCCTTGACTTCCCTGATATCTTCCGCGGAAAGGGCGGCGTGAAAGAATTTCACCTCGTCCAGAATGCCTCGAAAGGGCGTTGTGATCTCGGCCGGGCTGTTTGCCAGGTCGAAACCGATCTCCATCCCTTGGCCGCAATTTCCTGGGATGAAGCCGTCGGTCGGTGTGGTCGCAGCCAAGCGCCCATCGACGAACAACTCGATGCGGTCTTCGTGGACCACGCCGGCCAGATGGACCCAATCGCCGACCACAGGTTGCGTACCGATGGCCAGGAATCCGGGCTGATCGGCCAGGCGCTGGATGCCGAACCGGGCGACGCTGTCCTTGATGTACAGCGAGAACCCGCATGCGGCGCCGCCCCGCGCGACCACCACCCCTTCATCCGCCTCGGATCGCGCCCAGGCCATCACGGTGAACGGTCGATTGGCGATGGGCAGATTGGGCGGTTGCCCCAGCTCGATGTAATGTCCGGGGCCGAAACGTAACGCGGCGCCGATCCGCCCGTCGACCACCTGGCAGCCAAGGATCCGACCGTCGCTGCCCCCGCCGGTCATGTCCCGAGCGATCTTCGTACTGCGGTCATCGAAACTCCACCAAGCCGCCAGGTGCCGCGCGGGTGACAAGCGATCGATCGCTTGCCGCAGGAGTTGCGCCGCATCAGGATCGTCTTCGGTTGCCAGCCGTTGGCGAAAGACGGCTCGCATCGATGGCTGCTCGGATTCGGCCAACGCCTCGATCGCAGCTCGTCTTACGACCGGTTGGTCGTCACCTAAGAGCTGCAGCAAAGGTGCCCAGCGGCCTGAATCGTCCACCGACGCCAACTCGCGCACCGCCAGCAGTCGCACCGGCAGCTCGGTAGCCGTAAGCAGATCGGTGAAGATCTCTAGCGTGTGCTCGGGCTCCAGTTGATGTAACAACCACAGCACGGCTCGAACGTCTTTGTCTTGCTGGGACAACAACGTGGCGAGACGCCTGCCCAACGGCGGGTCCAGTTGCCGCCGCAGAGCCCACGCCGCCTGATCGCGAACGGCCCATTGCGGGTCGGCCAGCCGGGTGAGCAGCGCGTCGATGGCCTGCGGAGCACGCAGTTCACCCAACGCGTAAGCCGCGTAATGGCGAACGTTCGCATCGTCGTCATCCAACGCTTGGATCAAGCTCGCAACCGCTCGATGATCTTTCAACTGACCCAGCGCCCGAGCCGATTCGGCTCGTACCGAAGAATCCAGGTCCTGCAGTGATTGGATCAGCGGCGGTACGGCAGTCCGATCACCCAATTGGCCCAATCGGATGACCGCTTGACGGCGCACCGCGGGCAGATCCTCCTGCAGATCTACCAACCACGGCTGGATCAATGCCCGGTCATCCGCAACAACGGCAGGAACGATCCAACCTGCCAAGATGAATAAACCGATTCGCATCGTTCTCGTTTTGAACATGGCAATGGGAGGTGCTTCATTTGTTCGAGTGTTCGGATAAAGATCCTCAAAGTAGTAGGCACACTCCGTGTGCCGCAACCGGCGGACGACAAACTCCGTGTGCCGTAACCGGCGGACGGCACACGGAGTGTGCCTGCTACCATTTGTTCTGCGAGGTCGCTAAGCGGACGCCGCATACACGGCATTGGCTGCTGCGACGCTGGATCCGTGCTGGAACCGATGGCCCTGTTCGGCCAGCAATTGTTCGAGCGCCGACAGGAAAAACAGCACATTCGCTGCTCGCGAGGCATAGCCCATCAAGCCGATGCGCCAGACTTTGCCTTTGAAATCGCCCAGACCGGCGCCGATTTCGATCCCGAAACGCTGGAGCAATGCGCTTCGAGTTCCTGCGTCGTCGACACCATCGGGAATCCAAACCGCGTTGAGCATCGGCAATTGGTGGCCTTCCTGGGCCGCGTACCCGATCCCCAAAGCTTCCAAACCGGCTCGCAAAGCACGATGATTCTGCACATGTCGGGCGAAACAGGCTTCCAGCCCTTCGTCGAAGATCACCCGCAACGCCTCGTACAGGCCATACGTCATGTTGATCGGAGCTGTGTGATGATAGACGCGATCCGTCCCCCAGTAATTGGCCAACAGATGGATGTCCAGGTACCAGCTCTGCACTTTCGTCTTCCGTTGGAAGATCACCTCCAGCGCCCGATCGCTGAACGATACCGGCGCCAGTCCCGGCGGACAGCTCAGACACTTTTGCGTCCCCGCGTAGATCGCGTCCACCTGCCAGGCATCCACTTCCACCGGGATCCCGCCGAGCGCCGTCACGGCATCGACCAGCAGCAGCGCGTCCGTCTGATGGACCACCCGCGCGATCTCCTCGATCGGCTGCCAGGCTCCCGTGGAGGTTTCGGCCATCACGATGCCGACTACTTTTGGCTTGACTCGCTCGATCGCCTGATGCATCTCGTCGGCCGTAAACACCTGGCCCCAGGGACGCTGGATCTGAGTCACCACGGCGCCGGCCCGCGTCGCCACATCCGCCATTCGCATCCCGAACACGCCGTTGACACAGACCAGCACCGGATCGCCCGGTTCGACCAGGTTGACCACCGTCGCTTCCATGCCGGCCGAACCGGTAGCGCTGATCGCCAGCGTCATGCGGTTCTGGGTCCGAAACAGATCTCGCAACATCTGCTGCATCCGATCCATGACCTGCAAGTAGTATGGATCCAGATGCCCGATTGTCCCCTTGCTCATCGCCTGCAAAACCCGCGGATGGACATCGCTGGGGCCGGGCCCCATCAATGTCCGCACAGGCGGGTTCAGCGGCGGTGCGTTTCCCATCACCATCAAACACTCCCAACAAAGTCACTGCATCCAGGAACGTGATCCAATGGCACGCGGGCCCCTCCATCGATTTGCCCGCCGATCACCGATGCATGATAACATAAACGAGTCACCATCGGGCACCCCTGCTGCCGATTGGCGTTGTAACCGGTCGGCGGTTGGCCGCCAAAAAACCACCATCGTAGAGTGCTGCTCACTTTCCCACGCGAAGGGATGCGGGAGTCATTTTCGGTCAAGGACCAACCACATGGAAGGCGATTTCCTGGAAAACGACTCCCGA